>JAHIOK010000321.1 GCA_018895315.1 Actinomycetota bacterium
CGAACCGCCAGGTATCGCGGGTGCGGTCCGCCGAAGCCGAGCGGAACTCCGAAGCGCTGCGTCGTTCCGACGGCGACATCGGCCCCGAGCGAGCCGGGCGAGCGGAGCAGGGTCAGCGCGAGGAGATCGGCGGCGACGACCGCGAGGGCTCCCCCGACATGCGCCGCATCGATCACGCCGGACGGGTCCCACACACGTCCGGTGGCACCGGGGTACTGCACCATCACGCCGAACATCTCCTCGGGCAGACGGGCGCCACCGGCGAGGTCGAGCTCGCGGACCTCGATGCCGAGCGCCTCGGCGCGGGCGTGCACCAGCGCGCGGGTCTGCGGGAACGCGTCGGCGTCGACCACGAAGACGTTCGACCGGGACTTCGACCCACGACGGGCGACCAGCATCCCCTCGACCACCGCAGTGGATTCATCGAGCATCGACGCGTTCGCCGTCGTCAGACCGGTGAGATCGGTGACCATCGTCTGGAAATTGATCAGCGCCTCGAGCCGGCCCTGCGAGATCTCGGGCTGATACGGCGTGTACGCCGTGTACCACGAGGGGTTCTCGAGCACGTTGCGCGTGATCACCGAAGGGGTGAGCGTGTCGTAGTAGCCCAGACCGATCATGGGGCGCGCGGGCCGGTTCTGCGAGGCGAGCTCGCGCAGCTCGGCCAGCGCCTCTGCCTCGGTCGCGGCGGGCGGAATGTCGCTGGTGGCGCGGGGCGCGACGCGGATGGATGCCGGCACTGCCGCCTCGACGAGCGCATCGACCGTGTCGTAGCCGAGGGCCTCGAGCATGACGCTCTGGGCCGCGGCATCCGTTCCGATGTGACGCTGCGCGAATTCGTGGGACCCGAGGGCGCCGCTCATGCCTCGCCGCCCGTGAGTGCGACGTAGGCGTCGCGGTCGAGGAGATCGGCGGGCGTCGACCCGGACAGCTTGATCTTGACGAGCCACCCCGCGCCGAACGGGTCGGAGTTGACCAACGACGGGTCATCGACCGCGGCATCGTTGACCTCGACGACCGCACCGTCGAGCGGCGCGTACAGCTCGCCGACCGACTTCGTCGACTCGATCTCGCCGCAGACCTGGCCCGCTGTGACCGCCGAGTCGGCCGCCGGAAGTTCGACGAAGACGACATCTCCGAGCTTGTCGGCGGCGAAGTCGGTGATGCCCACGGTGGCGATGTCGCCGTCGAAGGCGATCCACTCGTGCTCGGCGGTGTACGAAAGTGCGGTGAGGTCGGTCATTTGGTCCTCCGATAGAAAGGCAGGGCGGTCACGGTGGCGGGAATGCGGGTGCCCCGCACGTCGATGGTCAGTACAGTGCCGGATGCTGCAGCGCTCGGCGCCACGAATGCCATGGCGATCGGGTACCCGAGCGTCGGGCTCAGTGCGCCGCTCGTGATCTCACCGACGCGGGTATCGCCGTCGTAGATCGCGTAGCCCGCGCGTCCGGCCCGCTTGCCTTCGCTCACGAGCCCGACGAGCACCGGCGCATCCGGGTCGTTGCGATCGGCGAGTCCGGCCTTGCCGATGAAGTCGGCCTTCTCGGTGGCTACGACGCGGCCGAGCCCGGCTTGGGCGGGCACGATGTCGCGGGAGAGCTCGTGCCCGTAGAGCGGCATGCCCGCCTCGAGACGCAGGGTGTCGCGTGCCGCGAGCCCCGCGGGTACGAGCCCGAGCGGTGCGCCGGCGTCGGTGAGCGCCTGCCACAGTGAATCAGCCCGCTCATTCTCGATGAGCAGCTCGTAGCCGTCCTCGCCGGTGTAACCGGTGCGCGCGATGAACAGGGGTGCGCCTTCGTACGTCCCGCCGCTCCAGGCGTAGTAGCGGAGCTCATCCAGTGGCGTGCCGGTGACTTCCACCCCGGCAGTGGACGTGAGGATCTCTCGCGCGCGCGGACCCTGCACAGCAAGGAGGGACAGTCGATCGGAGGCATCCTCGACGCGTGGCACCTCTGCTCCCGGGATCACCGCCCAGTCCCCCGTGATCGGACCATCGAGGAACGGCAGCACGCGCGTCCACGAGTCACGAGCCGACTCGAGTGCCGCGGCAACCGCAGCACGGTTTCCGGCGTTGGCGATGATGAGGAAGCGGTCGTCCCCCGTGCGATAGACGATGACGTCATCGACGATGCCTCCGTCGTCGGCGAGCACGAGCGAGTACTTCGCCTTGCCGACGCTCATCGTCGAGATGAGTCCGGCGAGCAGGTAGTCGAGGAAGTCTGCGGCGCGCCCGCCCTCCACCCAGAACTCCGCCATGTGCGAGATGTCGAAGAGTCCGGCAGCCGTGCGCACGGCGTGGTGCTCGGCGAGGTCCGAGGTGTAGCGCACCGGCATGTCCCATCCACCGAAGTCGGTGAAGGAGGCGCCGTGGGCCTCGTGGCGTTCGCGAAGAATGGTGGAGCGGGGTGCTGTCATGAGTTCTCCCGGATCACGTGCGGGCAGACGCCGAATAGCGCCTGTGAACTCCCCCTCTGTCATGGGCCTGAGAGTTTCACCCCGGCATCCGAAATCGGATGCCGTGGCTTTCACCGTCGGCGGATCCCGAAGGATCGCTTTTCAGAGTGGCCGGACCCGCGCGGTACGCGGACCTGAGAGATTGGCGGGGAGGCTTGCTCCTTCGGTGCCCGGCAGCGTGCTGTCGAGGCTCTCCCGCATGGGTCATCGGCCGATATTGAATTTCACGTCCAGCATAGCGGCGGCTCAGCCCGTGCAACGCCCGCTCGAGACCGGCGCGCTCAATCCCGGTGCACGCTGTACGACCGGTGCGAGCGCGTCGACGGTCATCGCGTACCCGCGGCTGGCGTCGTTCTCGCCGCGGGCGAAGACGACACCGGTCACCGCACCCCCGGCATCCAGCAGCGGTCCGCCGGAATCGCCGGGCCGGACGTCGGCGGCGAGTGCATAGATCGACCGCGGGGCGGACGTGTCGGAGTAGATGTCGGGCACGGCGACGGTGCCCACCGACAGCACCTGCGCCCCGGATTGGGTGAACGGGCCACCGTAGGGGTAGCCCTGAACGACGGCGGACGCGCCGACGCTGAGTGTGGCCGCGAGCGGAAGGACGCGAGCACCCAGACCGTCGACTGCGATGACGGCGAGGTCGCCGATCGGGTCGAAGTAGACGATGCGTCCTTCGCGCGCATCACGGCCCGGGAGGGCGACGATCGGCCGGTCGACGCCGGCGACGACGTGCGCGTTCGTGACGACGCGGTCGCCGGCGATGACGAACCCGGTCCCCGTCAGACTGATGCCGCAGGAGTATGCCGTGCCGCTGATGCGGGCGACCGAGGCGGCAGCGGTCGCGAGAGCCGGATCATCGAGTGACACCGGCTGCGCGGGAGCCACCGACTCGGGTGAGAGCAGGACGCCCACACGCGGCAATCCGTCGTTGACGACCGTGCTGCGCAGTTGCGAGAGCGCAGAGGCGATCGGGGCGGGTGTCACCTCGTTGATGGTCGTGAGGATGCGTGAGGATGCGACGGCAGAGGAGACGGTCGGGATGCCGGCGGCCGAGATGCTCGCACCCGCGAGCGACAGCGAGAGCGCGGCGATGACGACTCCGGCAACACCGCCGATGAGGCGATCGAGCACCCGCAGCGGCGCGGCGCGGTCGACCCCGCGGCGCACTGCCGCTCCGATCGCCGAGCCGACTCCGAGGCCTGCGACCAGCAGTCCCCCCGACAGCGCCAGCACCGCGATCGCGCGCCACTGCGCCCATGGAAACCATTGACTGGCCAGCGGCGCGAGCCAGTACACTGCGATTCCGCCCACCACGAGCCCCGCCAGAGCGCCGATGCTGGCGAAGAAGCCGCGGGCGATCCCGGCGATGAGCGCGGCGATCAGGATCACCAGAAGCAGCACATCGATCACCAGCATCCGGACCTCCTCAGGTGTCGCTGCGACCAGGGTACGCACCCGTTCTGAGAGCGAGCCGACTTGCTACCCGAGGCAGTGTCCCGTCGAGACTTCGTCGGTCATGGCGGGGGCCCGCGCGACGAGAGGAGCAACTTCAGCGCTGGTCATCGCGTAGCCCCGACCGGCATCGGCGTTGCCACGCGCGAAGACGACACCGGCCACCGTGGCGTCGGCGGTGAGGAGCGGCCCGCCCGAATCGCCCGGCTGAACATCGGCCTCCAGGGCGTACACGTCGCGCATGCTGGAATCCCTGCCGTAGATGTCGGGCACCGTGACCGCGCCGACCGACAGCACGTTGGCGGCGGTATGTGCGAACCCACCACCGAACGGGTAG
>JAHIOK010000322.1 GCA_018895315.1 Actinomycetota bacterium
CGGCACGTCGAGCGCTTCGAAGAGCAGGTCGGTGCCGAACGGAGCCTGCAGATCGGCGACGCGGATGTCGTCGTAACGCTGATCGTCGCCCGGCGCATACCAGCGGCGTTCGTAGAACTCCCGGTAGGTCGGCAGATACGACTTCGGCACGACTCCGAGAAGTTCACCGCGGTGGATCACGACGGCGCTGTTGTAGAGGCGGTTGCCATGACGAAGCGGCGCACCGACCACCAGAATCGGAAACAGGTCCGCGGATTCCTCGACCAGTCGCGCGACGGCGGTCTCGACCGCGTCAAGTACGGCGTCCTGCATCACGAGATCGTCGATCGCGTATCCGCTGAGGCAGAGCTCGGGGAAGACGGCCACGGCCACGGCATCGGCGTCGAATCCGCGCGCGGCCTCGAGGACGGCATTCGCGTTGGTCGCGGGGTCGGCGATGGCGAGGGGGATCGTGGCGGCGGCGACGCGCGCGAATCCATGCCGATAGGCGCTCGCGAACGGAAGAGTCGTGCTCACATCCTCAGTCTGTCAGGTCGGATGCCGCGGCGGACAGCGCCGAGCGTGTCAGGGGCCGCGGCTAGTGTCGATGACGGAAAGGGAGCCATGCGTTACATCGAGGCCGAGGATCGCGTCGTCTGGAGTGCCAGCGACCTGAAGGCGGCCGCCGAATGCGAGTTCGCGTGGCTGCGTGCGATCGACGCCAAGCTCGGCCGTGTCGCGCCGGTGGTAGACCCGAAAGACGAGACGCTCGAGCGCGCGGGGCGGCTCGGCACAGCGCATGAGCTTCGCGTACTCGACGGCTACCGGCAGGCATACGGCGACCGCGTCGTCGAGATACCCGACACGTTCTCGTCCGATTCCCCGGGGCTCACCGAGGCCGTCGCGCTCACGGTCGACGCGCTGGCGGGGCCCGACGCACACGTGGTCTACCAGGCGTCCTTCTCCACGCCCGAGTTCGTGGGCTTCGCCGACTTCCTCGTGCGCGACGATGACGGCGCCTGGATCGTGCAGGACTCCAAACTGGCCAGACATGCCCGCGTGACCGCCCTCATGCAGCTGGCCGCATACGCCGATCAGCTCGACCGGCTCGGAGTGCGTCGATCCGATCACGTCGAGCTCCTGCTCGGCGACGGCACCGTCAGCACGCATGCCGTCTCCGATCTCATGCCCGTCTTCCACCTGCGACGCGCGCGGCTGCGGGCGCTCATCGCCGACCGTCGAGTCGACCTCGGTTCGGCCGGAGAGGCTGTCGGGTGGGGCGATCCGCGCGGAGAACTGGGGGTTGCGGCGTGCGGTCGGTGCGCGACGTGCGAGCTCGAAGTCGTGGCGCACCGCGATCTGCTGCTGATCGCCGGAATCCGTCCGGTGCAGCGCGATCGCCTGCGACTCGCCGGCATCCACACGATCGACGACCTCGCCACCGCCGAGATTCCTCCTGTACGGATGAGTGCCGAGGTGTTCGGGATGCTGCGCACCCAGGCGCGCCTGCAGTTGGAGAGCCCCGCCGGGGTTCCGTCCGCGGGGCTCGAGCCCGTGGAGGGGCCGACAGTTCCGACCTTCGAGGTCGTGCTCCCCGCGGCGCTCGGGTCGCTTCCGCGGCCCGATCTCGGTGACCTCTTCTTCGACTTCGAGGGTGACCCGCTCTACACCGAAGGTCCGGCGCGGGAGTGGGGAATCGACTACCTGTTCGGCTGGGTCGATGTGCGGGAGCAGTACACCGCCCTCTGGGCGCACAGTTTCGCCGAAGAGAAGCGCGCGCTGCAGAGCTTCCTCGACATCGTGGAGATGCGGCGGGCACAGCATCCGGCCATGCACATCTATCACTACGCGCCCTACGAGCCGACGCATCTGCTCGCGATGGCAGCGAAGTACGGCGTGGGTGAGGCCGAGGTCGACCGGCTGCTGCGCGAGGGCGTCTTCGTCGATCTCTATCCGATCGTCCGGCGGGCGCTACGGGTGGGGTCGCGCTCGTACTCGATCAAGAAGCTCGAGCCGCTCTACATGGGCGCCGACGTGCGCACCAGCGACGTGCAGAAGGGCGATGATTCGATCGTCCGCTATGTCGAAGCCCGGTCGCTCGCCGACGACGGGCGCGACGCCGAAGCGCAGGCCGTGCTCGACGATCTCGCCGACTACAACCGCTACGACTGCGTCTCGACCCGGCGACTGCGCGATTGGCTCGTCGAACGCGCCCGGGAGGCGGGGCTCCGTCCGGCGACCGAGCCCGATCCCGGCGAGACCGCCTATGCGCCGTCATCCCGCGCCATCCTGCTCGATGCGCTCGCGGCCGAACCCTCCCGCCGCGACGGCGATGCGCTGGCGCTGCGTCTCGGTGCCGCGGCGATCGACTACTACCCACGCGAGGCGAAGACGTTCTGGGCGACGCACTACCTGCGTCTACGCGAACCGGTGTCGGTGTGGGCAGACGCGCGGGATGTCGTGGTCGTCGACGTACCTCGAAGCGGGATGGTGGACGAGTGGAACATCCCCGAGGGGCAGCGCGGCCTGCGGCGCACCGTCGCCCTCCGCGGCGACGTCGCGCCGGGCACGCGCCTGAGCGTCGGGGGAGAGGTCTTCGTGCTGTACGAGATGCCGACGCCGTTCCCTTCGCCGCAGTCGGCGCGCTGGATCCACGCCGCGCGCACTGCACGGGTGGTCGAGGTACTCGATGACGGCGCGGTGATCGAAGAGAGACCGGTCGATTCCCACACCTGGTCCGAGCTGCCCGTCGCCATCACGCCCGGCCCGCCGCCCCGTGCCGGAAACCAGCAGGCAGCCATCGACGCCTGGGCCGACGGTGTCATCGATGCCGGGTCGAGCTATCCGTCCGATCCGGCCACCGATCTCCTTCGTCGCGTCCCGCCTCGCACGACGGCAGGCGCGCTCGCAGCCTCGCCGGGTGACGACGTCGCGGCGATCGCCCGTTCGCTCGTCGACCTCGATCACAGCTACCTGGCCGTGCAAGGGCCTCCTGGCACGGGCAAGACCTACGTGGGATCGCACGTGATCGCCCGTCTGGTGCGTGAGCGCGGCTGGAAGATCGGTGTCGTCGCGCAGTCGCATGCCGTGGTCGAGCACATGCTGGGCCGGGTCGTCGCCGCGGGTGTGCCCACCGACCGCGTCGCAAAAGCGCCGAAAGACCCGACGGCCCCGGTGGATTTCACCGTCATCCCCAAGAACGGCCTGGCAGCGTTCACCCGCGAACACGCCTCGAGCGGGTTCGTGGTCGGCGGCACGGCGTGGGATTTCAGTCACGAGGGTCGTATTCCGCGCGGGTCGCTCGACCTTCTCGTCATCGACGAGGCGGGGCAGTTCTCGCTGGCCTCGACGATTGCGGTCTCGCTCGCATCGCCTCGGCTTCTCCTCCTGGGCGACCCCCAGCAGTTGCCCCAGGTCAGTCAGGGGACGCACCCCGAGCCGGTCGACACCTCCGCCCTCGGATGGGTCATGGACGGCGCCGCAGTGATTCCGGTCGAGTTCGGCTATTTCCTCGCGCGCACCTGGCGCATGCATCCGGCGGTGGCCGAGCCCGTATCGCTGCTCTCGTATGCCGGCCGGCTGGCGTCGCACCCGTCCACAGCTCTGCGCACCCTGTCGGGTGTGGACGCCGGAGTGCATTCCGTCGCCCTGCGCCACCACGGCAATGCCACGCAGTCACCCGAAGAGGCGGACGCCGTCGTGTCGATCGTCCGCGACCTGCTCGGTCGCGAATGGGTTGATACCGAAGACCTCGACGGAGACACCCGGATGCTGCCACCCCGGCCCCTCACCGAGGCCGACCCCGCCCGCCCGA
>JAHIOK010000323.1 GCA_018895315.1 Actinomycetota bacterium
CTCCCGTGAACTGGGCATCAACGAAGCCCTGCTCGGACGCTGGGTCGCCGACGAACGACGACGCGTCGATGCTGCCGCAGAGTCTGGCGATCAACCGTTGACTGCCGCCGAACGCACCGAGCTTGCTCGGCTGCGCAAGCAAGTCTTCGAGCAGGAGAAAGACATCGCATTCCTGAAAAAAGCGTCCTTACAATCAAAGGGTCAGCGCAACAGTGCAGTTGAAGGACGGTGCGAGTGTCGAAGATCGGCCGGCCAGGCATGTCAGATGAGAAGAAGGAGGAGTTGTGGCGACGGTGGCGGTCCGGCGAGTCGATCAGCGTCATCTCCCGCGCCACAGGCAAGGCCCCAGGATCGGTTTTCACACTCCTGAAGTATCACGGCGGCATTGCCCCCGAACCGCGCACGGTGCGTTCCGATCACTTGACTCCTGTTGAGCGTGAAGCGATCTCGCGGGCAATAGTTTCCGGCGATTCCGTGCGTTCGATAGCCTCAGCTCTTGGCCGGGCGCCCTCGACTATAAGCCGGGAAATCAACAGGAATGGTGGACGGCACGCCTACCGAGCTGCGGCCGCACAGGAACGTGCAGGCACGCAGGCAAAACGACCCAAACCATGCTTGCTGCAGCAGCGCCCAGCGCTGCGCGAGAGGGTGGTGTCGATGCTCGAAGACGAGTGGTCGCCGGAGCAAATCGTCGGGCACCTCAGGCGCCACCACAGCGGTGACGACGAGTTGTCGATCAGCCACGAGACGATCTACCGTTCGATCTACACCACTCGGTGGGGTGTCATTCCACAGAAACTGTGCAAGCGCCTACGAACACGGCGACCGATCCGAAAGAATAAGCGACACACTGTCAAAGGGCAATGGAGGTCCCAGATCATCGATGCACGCCCGATCGAGGATCGACCCGCCAATGCCGAAGATCGCAGCGTGACTGGCCACCTGGAAGACATCTCACGGGGTGTAGGAGTCAAGCCGCGATTGGGTGGGGAGGTGGGAATGCATGCAGTTCGTCGAAGAGTTCGCGGGTGGTGAGGCAGTGGTGGAGTTGGCCGAGGAATCGGTTGAACAGGTGTCGTTGAGCTTGATGGTTCCAGTCTCCGCCGGCGCGGCGAGCATCGAAATGCCGTCTGGCTCCGGGGGACGCTTGCAGGGCGCTGAACGCCCAGATCGTTCCCGCTGCGGCGAGTCGCCGGTTCTTGACGTGCCGGTGTGTCAATGGCCACGAAGTTCTCCCCGTAGGCGGCCAGTAGTTCTCCCCGCTGGTGGCCACGGGTTCTCCCCGGTGGCGGCCAGTTGTTTTTCCCCACCCGCTTTCTGATTTGGGTTAGCTGAAGGGCTTCACCCCCTTGCCGGTGGTGGCTTCGGTGAGGCGGAAGGAGTCGCCGTCGGTGACGACGACGTGCGCATGGTGCAGGAGCCGGTCAACGGTGGCGGTGGCCAATGTTTTGGGCATGATCTCGTCGAAGCCGGAGGGGTGCAGGTTGCTCGAGACGGCAATCGCTCGGCGTTCGTAGGCAGCGTCGACGAGGCGATAGAATCCTTCGGCGGCGTCTTCAGAGACCGGGAGCAGACCGATGTCGTCGACGATGATCAGGTCGGAGCGGATGATCCTCGTCAGGGCTCGGGCGATGGAGTCGTCGGCACGGTGCCGGCGGACCAGGGCACCGAGGTCTTCGATGGTGAACCAAGACACCGCCAGCCCAGCTTCGACTGCGGCCTGCCCGAGTGCCTCGGTGAAGTGAGACTTGCCAGTTCCCGAAGGCCCACAGACGCAGAAACATTCACGCCGCCCGACCCACTCCAGGGTGCGGAGCGCGTCCTGGGTGGCGCGGGGAATCGACGATTTCGTTTCGTCCCAGTCGCCGAAGGTCTTGCCGGTAGGGAAACCCGCGCGTTTGCGGCGAGTGTGCAGGTTCGCCCGGTCCCGGCCGGCGGCTTCCTCAGCGAGGAGAACCCGCACGACTTCGGCGGGGTCCCAGCGTTGGGCTTTCGCGGTCGGGATGATATCGCTCAAGGACCTGCGGATATGGGGCAGTTTCAGGCGTTTAGTCAGGTCGATCGCCTCGGCCAACGGGTCGCCGTTAGCGCTGGTAACAGTGCGCAAAGGGGTGCTCATCAGGCGTCATCGCTTTCATCGTCAGTAGTGGCTGGGCTGGCCGGCGCTGGTGTCTGGCCGAAGGTGGACCAGGCGGCGGTGCCCGGTTGCAGAGTGTGGTTCTCGCTGCGACGGACCGGATCAGCGTGTTCGTGGGTGACTTGGTAGTCGAGGATCGAGATCAGGTCCCGATCGGCGAACCGGCCGGTCATCGCCGCCGTCCCCAACGCTCTGTCGACTGCGTCCGGGGAGTGCAGCTTCGAAAGGTCCACGGCTTCGGCCATCTTCGCCCTGATGCGGCGCGCTCCCGCGGCGGCAGCCTCGACCAGCCAGCTGTTGGCACCCTGGCCCAACTGTAGGAAGGCGAGCTCGGCGGCGGTACGAGGCTTGGGCACCCGGTCGGCGGCGTCGCGGTCTGGGCGGGGTGGGTAGTGGTCGTTGTCGAGGACCGGTGAACCGGGTTGGCCGCGGCGGTGCCGCGCGACTTCGACTGCACCGCCATCATTGTCGACGGCGGTCACGATCAGCTCCTCACCATGGAAGCGGGCCCAGACCCGAGTGTCGATCAACGTGTGCGGCACCGAATACCGCACCCCTTCCACCGAGATCGTCGACTCCCAGTTCACCCGCCGGGTAGTGCCGAACACCGCGGTGAACGGAGATTTCGGCAGCGGATGCAGCCGCTGCAACTCTTCGGCCAGCCGCTCGACCGGCCGCCGCCGAGTAGAGCTGTGGACGCGGGTGTTGACGTCGGTGCAGAACTGCCGGCAAGCCGACTCGAGCTCACCGAAAGAGTGATACTGCTCGCGCAGGTTCACCTCCTTCGGCAACAGGTCGGCTTTGGCGATCCGCACCGTCGCCTCACTTCCTCCCTTCGACTCCGGATCAGCAGGTAAACACGTCTGCAGCGTCGTGCCGTAATGCCGTGCCACCTCCACGATCTCCGGATTGCGGACCGCGATCCCGGCCACGTGATCGATCGTCGCGGTCTTCTCGTTGTCGGTGAGGACATAGACCGGAACCCCGCCCAAGCGATAGACCGGAACCCCGCCCAAGCGGCGGAATGTCGCATCCAAACACGCCGCCACCGTCGGCAATGTCTTGTCCCAGATCGGGATCACCACCCGAAATCGCGACCACGCCAACCATGCGCAGAACAACGTCGTCTTCCGGCCGGAAATCGTTGGCCCGTCACCGAAGTCGTACTGTAACCACAGCCCAGGTTCGGTTACCCACGGCCGATACACTCGCCGCCGACCAGCCCGAAACTGGGCCTTCGCCTCCGCGACCGTCCGGCGCGTGGTCCGCTCACCGCCGGTGAACCCCAGCGCGACGATCCGTTCGTGGATGACATCCGCGCGGACCTTGCCCTGCGAGCGGACCACCAACTCCTCGATCTTCGGCAGAAAGTCGTCGATCGCCCGCGCTCGATGCCGCCGGCGGTCCGGCGGCTGCCCCGCAGCGCGCATCTGCACATACCGGGCCACCGTGTGGTGATCACACCCAGCCAGCTCCGCCGCCGCCCGATAACTACCCGTGAGGTCGTACGCCTCCAAAATTTCCATGATCTCCCTGCTCGATTTCATCCACCCAGCGTTGCCGGGACCGAATCTGACTCACAGCAGGTGGGGAACTATCTGGCCGTACGCGGGGAGAAACCATGGCCACAAAATGCGCCATAAATGGCCGCCAGTGGGGAGCTTACGATGGCCGTCGACACGCCCGGAAGGTTTCATTTTTGGGCATGATGTCTCTGTAATGGGAAGTGCTCCAACAGTATCGACGAAACCGGGCTGCGTCGTGTTCATTCTGAAGCAAGAAGAGTCCGACCAAAATATTTCGGCGTACTTCAGACCAAAGGTTACGGAACTATAACGAGGGCCGATTCGAATTTAGTCGACGGAATGATGAGCTCCGGTTTGAAGGGGAGGTCACTGTTTTTGATCGAGCATGGAGAGGAGGAGATCGTGGGGGCCGCGGTAGTACAGCTCTATCGACGAGTCATTTGCGTTGCGGCGGGCGTACAGGACGCCCATTCGATCAGGGTTGATTTCGACGCGCGCTTCGCCCAGATAGGTGAATCCTGTTGACCACAGTTCGACCACACCGGGGCCGAGGTCTGTTACGCGCAACCACGCCTTGGGGTGGGGTCTTTCTTCATCCCACTGGACGTCTTCGACATGTTCAACGTGAAATTCCCATGGGATGTTGTTTGAGTCACTTCTGGTTTTCGCGAATTGTAGCCAAGCGCTGTGTGTTTCGGTCGTCGGCCAGTCTGGACTGGAAACGAGTGCTGAGGGCAGGTCTCGGATCCATTGACGCATAGTGGTGCTCGAATCGAAGGTTGGAGATATTGTCAAATCCTGTGGATGAGATTGTTTCAGGCGACCTCCGATCCGGTGCTTGCGGGCTCGACTGCCCCGGCGTCGAATGTGGTGATGTCGGTGGGTCGTTCGAGCAGTTTCCCCTTGTGGAACACCGCTCCGGC
>JAHIOK010000018.1 GCA_018895315.1 Actinomycetota bacterium
GCGACGATACCGACGCTCTGCGGACGATCCTCAGTGGCGACGTGCCCGTCGTGGTGGACGCCGGTGCTCTCGATCTCGCCGTCGGTGCCCGCGCACCGCTGATTGCGACACCGCACTCGCGGGAGCACGCGGTACTGAGACGCGCGCTGGGATTGCCGCAGATCGACCCGCGCGATGACGACGAGCGCGAGGCATCGGTCCTGCAGACGGCCGCCGCGCTCGGCGCCACGGTGCTGCTGAAGGGCGCGGTGACGATCGTCGCCGGCCCCGATGGGTGGTCGACCCGGGTGAGTGCGGCGACGCCTTGGCTGGCGACGGCGGGCACGGGCGATGTTCTCGCGGGTGCGATCGGCGCCGTGCTGGCCAGTGGTGTGGCGGCGGAGAGCGTGCTGCGCCGACTGGGCGCGAGTGCAGCGACAGGGGCGTGGCTGCACGGGCGCGCGGGGGCGATGGCAGCCGGCGATCTCGGTGCCCGAGGAGGGCCGATCACGGCGCTCGATGTTGCCGATGCGCTGCCGCGGGCTGTCGCCGAAGCGCTCGGTGAGTGAGGGCCTCACAGGGTTCAGCCAGCAAGGGGACAGAGGCCCCCGTCTAAGCTGAACCCGTGTCGAGGCGGGGTGTGTTGTGGGTGGCGTTCGCCGTCGTGCACATCGGCGTCGCCTTTCTCGGGTTCGCGATGCCGAACCAGCCGATGGGCGATGTGTACCTCGTCTACGAAAAGTGGTCGCGCGAGTGGCTGAATGGCGGCTATGACGGGGTCGACTACGTCGGACTCGTCGGTATCACGACGAAGTGGGTCTATCCGCAGCTCGCGCTGCTTCCGATGATCTTCGCGAACGGATTCTCCTGGATCGCGGGCTATACGGTCGGGTGGGCGATTCTCGTCACCGCCGTGGATGCCGCCGCATTCGGGATCCTCATCGGTCGCGGTCGTTCGGCGGGGCGCAACGTCGGAGGGTGGTTCTGGCTCGCGTTCATCGCACTGCTCGGCCCGGTCGGAATGTACCGACTCGATGGATTCACCGTGCCGCTCGTGCTCGCCGGCAGTCTGTGGCTCGTCGGCCGACCTTGGCTGGGATCGATTCTTCTCGCTATCGCGACGTGGATGAAGGTCTGGCCGGCAGCGCTCCTCGTCGCCGCATTCATGGCGGTGCGTCGGCGCATGGCGATCGTCGGCGGAGCGCTGGTGGTCTCGGTCATCACCCTCGGTGCGGTCATCGGTGCCGGTGGTGGAGCCTTCGCCCTCGGCTTCGTGAGCGATCAGACGGGGCGTGGTCTGCAGATCGAAGCCCCCATCAGCACGCTCTATATGTGGCAGGCGGCATGGTTCATGCCGGGCTCATGGGTGTATTACTCCTCCGACATGCTGACCTTCCAGGTGACCGGCCCGTTCGTCGACGAGGTCATTGCGATCATGACGCCTCTGCTGGCGCTCGCGGTCGGCTCGGTGGCCGTTCTCGGGGCGTACAAGGCGTGGCGAGGCGCATCCTTCGTGCGGCTCTTCCCGCCGCTCGCCCTCGGACTCGTTCTTGCGTTCATCGTGTTCAACAAGGTCGGTTCCCCGCAGTACGTGACCTGGCTCATCGCGCCGTTGGTTGTGGGTCTTGTGATCGATCGCCATTCGTGGTGGAAGCCTGCCTCGCTGGGGCTGGGCATCGCCCTCGCGACCCAGGCGATCTACCCCCTCGGCTACGGGCTGATCATGCTCACCAACCCCGAGCCGATCGGCGTTGCTCTCCTCGCGCTGCGCAACCTGATGCTCATCGTGCTCCTGGTCTGGAGCGTCGTCCGCCTGGTGCGCATTCCGTCGCATCGTCGCTCCCCGCTTCCTGCGCACGCGAAGCCGGTGACCGTCGGTTCGTGATCGGCTGACGCTCCGACTTGGTAGCGTCGAAGCATGCTGATCGCCTTCTCCGTCGCCCCCAGCGGGTCCGGCCGTGCCGATGGCTCGGTGCACGATGCCGTTGCCGCTGCTGTCCGCATCGTCCGCGAGTCGGGCCTGCCGAATCGCACATCGTCGATGTTCACCGAGGTCGAGGGGGAGTGGGACGAGGTGTTCGATGTCGTCAAGCGCGCCACCGAGGCCGTGCTGCCGTTCGGCTCTCGGGTGTCGCTCGTGCTGAAGGCCGACATCCGCCCCGGATACGAGGGTGAACTCGACGCGAAGATCGAGCGCCTCGAGCATGCCTTGGACGAGGATGCTGCGTCTCGAATCGATTCGACATCGGATGGGCGTCCGGCCTAGCATGACGGGGTGACCTCCCCGACGCTCTCGAGAGGAGCGGCCACGGGGGCGCTCCTCTCCCTCGCCATCGGCAGTTTCGGCATCGGCATGACGGAGTTCGTCGTGATGGGCCTACTGCCCAACATCGCGTCGGACCTGCTGCCCACGCAGTCCGCAGCGAGCTCGTCCGATGCGATCGCCCAGGCGGGCTGGCTGATCAGTCTGTACGCGCTCGGGGTCGTGATCGGTGCGCCCACGATCGCGGGGTCCGTTGCGCGCTTTCCCCGGCACCGCGTGATGCTGTTGCTGGCGCTCGCGCTGACGGTCTTCAACGCCCTGACGGTGCTCATGCCCACGTTCGAGCTGGTGGCGGCATCCCGTCTGCTCGCCGGTCTTCCCCACGGGGCATACTTCGGCATCGGCGCGCTCGTCGCCGCCGACGTACTCGGGCCGGGCAAGCGCGCCAAGGGCGTGGCATTCGTGCTCACGGGGCTCACTCTCGCCAATGTCGTGGGGGTGCCTCTCGGTACCTACCTCGGCCAGCAGGTGGGCTGGAGGGCTGCGTTCATGGTCGTGACCGGCATCTTCGCGCTCGCAACCGTGGCGATCGCGATCTTCGTGCCGCCGCATCCAGGAGAGCCCGGGCGCACGCTGCGCGCCGAGCTCGGCGTCTTCCGGATCGGTCAGGTCTGGTTCGCCCTCGGTGTCGGTGCGATCGGGTTCGGCGGTTTCTTCGCCGTGTACAGCTACATCGCGCCGCTCGTCACCGAGGTCGCGGGGTCTCCGGAGTGGGTGGTGCCGATCATCCTCGTGCTGATGGGGCTCGGGATGACGATCGGCAACCTCGTCGGTGGACACCTCGCCGACGTGAACCTGAAACGCACGCTGGTGTGGGGTCTGCTCGCGCTCGCGGTGGTGTTGGCATTGCTCGCTCTGACGGCCCATTGGATCGTCGCGCTGGCGTTCTTCGTGTTCGCAACCGGATTCGTCTCGTCGGTGTTGAGTCCGACGATCCAAACGCGGGTGATGGATGTTGCGCAAGACAATCAGTCGATCGCAGCGGCGCTGAACCACTCCGCGTTGAACGTCGGCAACAGCCTCGGAGCCGCTCTTGGTGGCGTCGTGATCGCGATCGGGTGGGGTTTTCTGGCACCCGCGTGGGTCGGCGTGCTGCTCGCGTTGGCCGGACTCGGAATCGCGCTGGTGAGCGTGCGCCTGGAGCGAGCGCGGTCGCTGGCTCTGGCGTGAACCGACGCCTGGCTCACTCCTCGAGCAGGCGCCTCAGGTGTTGGCCGACGGCGGTGGTCTCGATGAGGAAGCCGTCGTGTCCGAAGTCGCTCGCGAGCACGACGGCCAGATCACCGTCGAGGGTGTTCGGGATGCTCCGCGCGATCCGGTGCTGCCCGTCGATCGGGAACAGGCGGTCGCTATCGATCCCGAGCACCAGTGCCGTCGCGGTGACGGAGGCCAACGCATCCTCGACTCCGCCGCGATCGCGTCCGATGTCGTGCGAATTCATCGCTTCGACCAGGCAGAGGTAGCTGTTCGCATCGAACCGTCGGGTGAACTTGTTGCCGTGGAAGTCGAGGTAGGACTCGACCGCGAACCGTCCGCCGCGTCCGAGGGGGCTCACTCCGGACTGCCAAGAACGCTGGAACCGCTGGTTCAGCTCGGTCGGGCTGCGGTAGTTGAGCAGGGCCATCCGCCGGGCGAGCGCGAGCCCTCGATTCGGGCCGTCTCCGGCATCCGCGTCGTAGTACTCGCCACCCTGGAAACGTGGATCGATCTGGATCGCCTCGAGCTGCACCGAGTTCAGTGCGATCTGGTCGGCCGTGTTGAGCGGGGGAGCAGACAGGATGGCGACCCGCTCCACGCGATCGGGCAGCCCCGTCGCCCACTCCAGGGCGTGCATGCCGCCCATGGATCCGCCGATCACTCCCGCCC
>JAHIOK010000324.1 GCA_018895315.1 Actinomycetota bacterium
AGGTCCCGGGGCGAAATGTCATGCAACGCGGGATGGCGCGCCAGGTAGAGCCGCGCGCAGAGGAGCAGGACGCTGGTCAGGGTCATGCTGCCGATGTAGAGGACTCGCTGCAGGGTGTCCGACTCCATCTGTCCCGTGATCGCCGTCGCGACCGGCAGCCACACGATCGTCAGCATCCACGCGATCGTGATCCACAGGAGGAACTCCGTGACGCTCTCCACGCGCGCGAACAGCCGATGATGGCTCGTCCAGAAGTTGGCGATGATCACGAAGCTGAGCAAGAACACGAGGATGGGCGAGAAGTTGTTCTGCAGCCACTCCAGGGTGCTCGATCCGTCGGCCGCCGCCTCTTTGACGGTGTCGAGGAGCGGCAGGATCAACAGGGTCATGGCGATCGCGACCACGGCATCGGTGAAGGCCTTCACGCGCTCCGCCGACGCGAAGGGCAGATCGTCGGTTGCGCGCCGACCACTCATGCGTCGCTCTTCCGCGTCGCCCGCCACGCCTCCCGACGTGCGGCCTGTTCGACAGGATCGGGTACCGGGAGGGATGCGAGCAACTGCAGCGTGTAATCGTCGGTGGGTGCGGTGAGAACCTGCGCGGTCGTGCCCTGCTCGCGGATCTGCCCGTGCCGCAGCACGACGATACGGTCGGCGACCTCGTCGATGACGGCGAGATCGTGGCTGATGAACAGGCAGGCGAAACCGAGATCGCTCTGCAGCTCGCGGAACAGCTCCAGCACCCGGGCCTGCACCGATACGTCGAGCGCGCTGGTCGGCTCATCGGCGATCAGCAGCTTCGGATCGAGCGCGAGAGCCCGGGCGAGCGATGCGCGCTGGCGCTGACCGCCCGAGAGCTCATGCGGATACCGGTCGCCGAACGTGGTCGGCAGGCGCACCGCGTCGAGCAGCCGGTCGACCTTCGCCCGCGCCATCCGGGGGCTGGTCGCCCGACCGTGCACGATGAGCGGCTCGGCGATGCATTCCGCGATCGTGAGCAGCGGATTGAAGCTCGTCGCAGGGTCCTGGAAGACGAAGCCGATGTCGGGGCGGATCTTCTTCAGCCGCCGGGTGGAGGCGCCACGCAGCTCGGTGCCGAGCACCTCGAGCGAACCGTCGACGACGGAGGTGAGCCCGACGATGGCGCGCCCGATCGTCGTCTTGCCCGAGCCCGATTCCCCGACGAGTCCGAGCACTTCGCCCGGACCGATCCAGAAATCGACGCCCTTCACCGCCACCACGCCCGCGCTGCCGAAGCGACCGGGGTAGGCGATGTGCAGATTCGAGGCCACGACGAGGCTGCCCTCGGGCGGTGCCGAGGGGGCAGCGGTCGCAGCATCCTGTGTCGTGCTCTTTCCTCGGCCGACGTGCGGCACCGCCGCGAGCAGCTCGCGGGTGTAGGCCTGCTGCGGGTCGGCGAAGAGCTCGCGAACGGGTGCCTGCTCGACGATGTCGCCCTGGTACATCACGATCACGCGGTCGGCGAGGTCGGCGACGACGCCCATGTTGTGGGTGATGAGCACGATGGTGGCGCCGAACTCGTCGCGACAGGCACGCAGCAGCTCGAGGATCTCGGCCTGTACCGTCACGTCGAGCGCCGTCGTGGGCTCGTCCGCAACGATGAGGCCCGCATCCAGCACGAGCGCCATCGCGATCACGACGCGCTGCTTCTGCCCGCCCGAGAACTGGTGAGGATAGTCGTCGACGCGATGTTCGGGATCAGGGATGCCGACCTTGCGGAGTATCTCGACGGCCCGGCGCTTGGCCTCGGCGTTCGACATCTTCTCGTGCGCGCGGAGTCCCTCGGCGATCTGCCACCCCACCGTGTACACCGGGTTGAGCGCCGTGGAGGGCTCCTGGAACACCATGGCGGCATCCCGCCCGCGCATTGCGCGGAGTTGGGCATGCGTGGCGTGCACAACGTCGGTCTCTTCACCGCCGCGCCCGCGGATGATGACCGCTCCGGAGAGCGTCGCGGTTTCGGGCAGCAGTCCCAGCAGAGTGTTGGCGGTGACGGTCTTACCCGATCCCGATTCACCCACGATCGCCAGCACTTCGCCGGCGTGCGCCTCGATGGAGATGCCCGACACCGCGACGACCGGCTCGTCGTCGGTGGCGAAGGCCACGCGCAGGTCACGCACCTCGGCGACCACGTCGTTGAGTCGATCGGTCATGACGCACCTCCCGCGCGGCGACGGGTACGCAACCGCGGATCGCTCAGATCGTTGAGGCTCTCGCCCACCAGAGTGATGCCCAGCACCACCAGCACGATCGCGACGCCAGGTGGGATCGCCGTCCACCAGATGCCGCTGGTGACATCGGCGACCGAGCGGTTGAGGTCATATCCCCACTCGGCGGCGGCCGTGGCCTCGATGCCGAAGCCGAGGAAGCCGAGGCCGGCGAGGGTCAGGAGCGCCTCGGAGGCATTGAGGGTGATCACGACGGGGAGCGACCGCGTCGAGTTGCGGAGCACATGGCGCACGAGGATGCGTGCGGTCGGCACGCCGATCACCCGTGCGGACTCGACGAACGGCTCGGACTTCACCCGCACCACTTCGGAGCGCACGACCCGGAAGTACTGCGGAACGAAGACCACCGTGATCGCGATCGCAGAGGCGAGGATGCCGCCCCACAGCGTGGACTGCCCGCGGCTGATCACGATCGACATGACGATCGCGAGAAGCAGCGAAGGGAAGGAGTAGATCGCGTCGGCGAGGACGACGAGGATGCGGTCGAGCCAGCCGCCGAAGTAGCCGCCGATGAGGCCCAGCACCACGCCGAGGAAGATCGAGAAGGCGATCGCGCACACGATCGCGAGAAGGGCGGTCTGTGCTCCCCAGATCGTGCGGGAGAGCACATCGAAGCCGCTCACGGTCGTGCCGAGCAGATTGAGGGAGTTCGGCGGCTGCTGCGTTCCGAACGACTGGCCGTCGACGCTGCGCTGCGCGAATCCGTACGGCGCGATGAACGGGGCGAAGACCGCCGTCAGGATGAAGACTCCGGTGATCACGAGACCGATCACGAGCATCGTGCGCTGGAGACCGACGCTGCGACGCAGGTGCGATATGACGGGGATGCGGTCGCGCAACGGCACGACGCGGGTCGTGACAGCGGCCGGGGTGGAGGAATCGGGAGACATCAGTACCTCACCCGCGGGTCGATGAACGCCGCGATAACATCGACGATGAAGTTCGTGAGTGCGACGACGACGGCGATCATGATCACGATGCCCTGTACGGCGACGAAGTCACGTGCCTTCAGGTATTCGCTCAGCATGAAGCCGATGCCCTTCCACTCGAACGTGGTCTCGGTGAGGACAGCCCCCGAGAGGAGGATCGCGATCTGCAGGCCGATCACGGTCACGATCGGGATCAGCGCGGGCCGGTAGGCGTGCTTGGTGACCAGCCTGTATTCGCCGACACCGCGTGAGCGCGCTGCGGTGACGTACTGCGCACCGAGGGTGCCGATGACGTTCGTGCGCACGAGCCGGAGGAAGATGCCGGCGGTCAGGATGCCGAGGGCGACGGCGGGGAGGACGGCATGCACGAGCACGTCGCCCACGGCATCCGCGTTACCGAGCCGGATCGCATCGATCAGGTAGATGCCGGTGGGGGCATCGAGGCCTTGCAGGAGCAGTTCCGTGCGGGTCGAAGCGCGGCCCGCGACGGGAAGGATGCCGAGGCTCACCGAGAAGATCAGCTTCAGGATGAGGCCGAGGAAGAAGATCGGGGTCGCGTAGCCGAGGATGGCGCCGATGCGAAGCATCGCATCCTGCCAGCGGTCGCGTCGGTACGCCGCGATCAGGCCGAACGGGATGCCGATCAGGAACGCCACGATCAAGGCGTAGAACGCGAGCTCGAGGGTAGCCGAGCCGTACTGCAGCAGTATTTCGATGACCGGTCGGTTATCGGTGATCGTGGTGCCGAAGTCTCCCCGGAACACACCGCCAATGTACTCGAGATACTGAATCCAGAGCGGTCGGTCATAGCCGGCCTCGTGTATTCGCTCTGCCAACTGCTCGGGAGGAAGCCTGCCGCCGAGCGCCGCAGTG
>JAHIOK010000325.1 GCA_018895315.1 Actinomycetota bacterium
GGAGGCACTTGAGGCCGGGTCGAGGAATGGGTCTCGGTTGACGTTGATCGAGGCCAGATCGCCACGACGAGAAGACCGATCACAACCAGGAAGAGCAGGAACCACCGAGACTGTGCCTGCATGCACTTCCTCCAAGCGTGGTGCGGTGAACCGGGACAACACTGAACTACTATTGTGCATAGTAGACATATGGTTCGTTCTGTCGCCCCCGCCAACCAGAGGCGGGATCCGAACCCGAGAATCGAGCATCGTGAAACGCCAGTCCGCTCCGAAGGGCCGTATCAATCCACCAGTCAGCCCAGAAATTGCGGCACTGGGTGCCCATCAAGCACCGCAGACGCGCGTGGCGCGGATCAACCGTGTAGCACGGTCAAAGCTCGTGCGTCTGGTGATGTACTACACCGCGGTTCGACTCGCCCTGATCGCCGGCCTCGCAGTGATCATCATGGGAATCAACGCCATACTCGAACTCGAAATCCCCGGTGTGTTAGCACTGTTCGGGGCGGTGCTGCTCGGATTCGCCATCTCTGCGATCGCGTTCCGGTCATTGCGCCGCCGGATCAATGAAGAAGTGATGGTCGTAGATGAAAAACGGCGTGCAATGCGCACCCGGTGAAGGGTTCCCTCCGGTTAGGTGCGCGTGAAAGCTCCAGTAACGAAAATGCCCAGCATCGGTGCCACAACCTGTCTTTTTTGGACGTATGACCGCTCAAAGCTGCCTTCCTGGGTGATGCCGAGGGCGCGCGATCATGCATTGATTGGCATTGGGATGAAGATGTCAGGTGACGGGATCAGGTGCGGAGTCGGCGGTATCCGTGGTGGTCTCGAGTTTCGGAATCGGTACAAGCTGCGGGATCAGGCGGACGAGACTCGAGCAGGCGCAGTACGGAGGACCGTTGAGTCAGCTCGCCCTTGTGAGGAACCCCGGGGCTGCTGCTGGAGACGACCCTGTTGGGACCACCGGTGGGTGGCCGATACTTTCACTCATCGCCCTCTACATCAGCTGTGGGCGCAGCCATACCGAACGCACCCCTCAGTGCAGCAACGGTAGGAGCGCCACCGACCTCGCCCGTGGAATCTCGATAGAGCCTGCATGACACGTTGGGGACCTGGTCCGGTTCGGCAAACGGATCGCGGCCGTCGACGAGCAACGTCGGCGATCCGGTCATGCCCGCAAGCCTTGCGGATCGAGGATCGTCGACGATTACGTGGCGCAGTTCCCAATCGATGGACTCCTCCGCGAGAACGTGCTCGATCCGTTGTTCGAGGAGCTGCACGTTCGGGCAGTCCGGGACTTGCAAAATTTCAAGGTGCATCATGGTGTTCCTCCGTCGGCGTGTGGTTTCGAGTATGCGGCAGTGCAGGACAGCTCGCGGTAAACGAAACCCAGGACTGGTAGGTCTGCATTTTCTCGGCAAGATCGTCAGGTATCGGCATCGGTGTCATAAGACCGGCACGAGTTCGTTCGGTGTTGCCCTCCGGATAGCGGCCCAGTGCGGATCCCGGGGCGGCGACGACGATGATGCGAAGAACCTGCCCGACGGCTTCGCGGCAGTCACGCTGATGTAAGGCCAGGGGAGCATGGCGAGGTGGTTTGTGTGGCCATGGACAGGGCTGGGAGAGGACATGTGTGCGTTCGAGGTGATGCCAACGCTGGGTGTCATCGCTGGTGCGGCCGGCTGCGGTCCTCTTTGCGGGCCGAAACGCGACGGCGCTGTGTCGGTCGTGCAAGCGATGCGCTTCGTGTAGACACTGCGCAATTGTGCGAGCATTCGGTTCATCGGATGCAGAGCCGGCGGCAGGTGCTGCAGGTCTTCGCCCATCAGAGCAACATCGGCGGTCTCGATGGCCACGTCGGAACCCATCGCGCCCATGGCAATGCCCAAGTCGGCGGTGGCCAGGGCGGGGGCGTCGTTGACACCGTCCCCGACCATTGCCGTCGGGCGGTTCGCACGCAAGGTTTCCACGATCCGTGCCTTGTCCTCCGGGCGCAGGTCGGCGTGCACGTCGTCGATCCCGACGTCGGCGGCCAGCGCCTGGGCGGTGCGTTCGTTGTCGCCGGTGAGCATCGCGACGGTGTACCCGCCGCGTCGTAGCCCGGCGATCACCTCATGTGCTTCCGGTCGGAGCTCGTCTCGTACGGCGACTGCCCCGATGACGGTTCCGGCGCGCTCGATCCACGCCACGAGTTCCCGAGACCTCTCACCGATGGCGTGGCCGCCGCACCCGGACTGAGTCGTCTCGACGGATGCGCCGACGTGTGCGTCGGCTACCCAGAAAGCGGTACCTCGCCTGGGCACTCGACGACCCGGACGGCCCACCCCCTCGGGTGGGCGCCCGAGAGGAGCGAACGGCCTACCCGAGCGTATACCCCCAGGGGTACTTGCATACCCCCCTGGGTATATGCAACAGTGGGTAGACGCTCGTCAGAAAGGACTGTCTATGTGTTACCCCGTCCCGTGCCCGATATGCGACAAGATCGCGTGGGCAGGTTGCGATCGACATGTCGACGACGTCACGAAGGATGTTTCACGGCCTCGGCAGTGCACCTGCTCTGCTGAGACCGTTGGTCCTATCGATCGGCGCCAGCGCCTCGCGATCGCTGTTTCGCCGCCAATCCCGGTCGCGAGTGCAAGGGCCTAACCTTCCAATTGGGTCAGGTTTACCGAGGTCTAGCTCGCTCATTTGAATACCCCAGCCCGTATTTTAGGAGAAGTTATGTCTGTGCCCGACACCGTGACGGCCACCGGTCGTGACGATCGTGATCGCGTATCTACACCCGGCATACTCGGACGCCTGGGAAGCGCGATGGTCGCACGCCGCCGATGGGTGTTCGGTGTCTGGCTGATCGCGCTTGTCGCGCTCGGATCTGCAGCGCCGTCGGTTTTTTCGTCACTGGCGGGTGCTGGGTGGCAAGCCAACGGATCCGAATCGGTCCAGGTCCGTGAACTCGCGCAACAGCATTTCGGCGGGAACTCCTCGGCCGCGGTTCAGGTGGTGGTCCATTCGGACACCGCGTCGATCGACGATCCCACCGTGCAGCAGAGACTCATCGACGTCACAGCTGTGTTCGACGGTGACACCCGGTTCGGTGCCGTCATCGCCCCACAGCCTGGTATGACCATCAGCCCCGACGGCCACACCGGCATCCTCATCGCCGGCGCCAACGCAAACG
Source organism: Actinomycetota bacterium (assembly GCA_018895315.1). Lineage (GTDB taxonomy): Bacteria > Actinomycetota > Actinomycetes > Actinomycetales > Microbacteriaceae > Microbacterium. Next base: position 3,176 of record JAHIOK010000325.1, read on the forward strand.
CGGACGACATGGTCAAAGCCGTCGACGATGTCAAAGACGAGCTGACCGCACTCTCCGGCGACGGTATCGAGGTCTATCCCACCGGATCCTCCGCGTTGTGGTCCGACTTCAACAAAGCCAACCACGATGCGATGATTCAGGCTGAACTATTCTCTTGGCCAGTCACTTTGGCGATCATGGTGCTCGCATTCGGCTCCCTCGTCGCTGCCGGGCTGCCGCTGTTGCTCACAGTGGCCGGACTCGTCGCCTCCGCCGGCGGTTTGGTGCTGCTCAACGAGGTCACACCGATCTCGGTATGGGCGATGAATTTCGCGATGATGTTCGCCCTCGCTCTCGGCATCGACTACGCCTTGTTCATCGTCGCCCGCTTCCGCGACGCCCTCCGTACGGCCGATCCACGAGCAGCCGTTGCCGAAACCATGGACACCGCAGGCAAAGCGGTGCTCCTGTCCGGACTTACCGTCCTGGTCAGCCTCTCGGCAGTGCTGCTCGTTCCCGCACCGGCCGTGCGCACCATGGCCGTAGGCATCATGCTGGCCGTCACGTTCGTTCTGATCGCCACCATGACACTTCTTCCGGCCACGCTGGGCGCACTCGGCCCCAAGGTCAACGCAGCATCCCTGCCTTACGCGAAACGCCAACAGCACCGATCCCCGAAGTTCGCTGCGTGGGGCGAATTGCTTCACAAGTACCCATGGCCGTTCGCGCTGGTCTCCGTCGGCATCCTCGTCGCCCTGGCCTTACCTGTCCTGGGACTGAAGGTGGCAATGCCGTCCATCGCTGTCGTTCCCGACGATGCGCCCGTTCGGCAAGGTTACGAGTTGGTTCAGGCCCAGTTCGGTGACGGGGCACCCGGCGCGCTGCAGATAGTTGTCCCGTCTTCCGATGCGGCTGCTACCGCCGCGGCAGCGAGCAGCGTCGACGGGATCTCGATGGTCACCCCGCCCACACCATCAACAGACGATTCGAACTACACACTGCTGCAAGCGTTTCCTGCCGTGGACCCTTCCGCAGAGGCCATGGGCACGATCCTCGGTGACCTACGCGCACAACTACCGGAGTCCGCGCTCGTCGGCGGCGCGCCAGCGGAGAACCTCGACCTGCAGCAAGCCCTGAACGACTACCTACCGTTGGTTATCGGGATCATCCTCGCCCTCGGCTTCATCCTGCTGCTCGTCGCTCTGCAGGCACCACTGATCGCGATCCTCGGCACCGCCGTCAGTTTGCTGTCGACCGCCGCAGCGTTCGGGGTTGCGAAGCTGATCTTCCAAGACGGACACGGATCGTCGCTGCTCGGCTTCACCCCTCAAGGTTTCCTCGACGGCTGGGGGCCGGTGTTCTTCTTCGCGATGATCTTTGCCATCGCCATGGACTACACCGTGTTCCTGCTCGCCACCGCGAAAGAACACTACGAGAAGACCGGGGACCCGAAGGCTGCTCAGGTCGACGGCCTCGCGCACTCCGGACGCGTCATCTTCGCCGCTGCGGCGGTCATGGTCGCCGTGTTCTTCACCTTCGCGCTCTCCGATCCGCTCCCACCCAAGGAAATGGGCATCATCCTCGGCGTCGCGGTGTTGCTCGACGCCTTCCTGATCAGGCTGATCCTGCTCCCGGTCCTGCTCCGGCTGAGCGGTCACGCTGCATGGTGGGCACCGGGCTGGCTGCGCAGAATGTTGCCGTCGATCCGCTTCTCGCACTGACCATTACAACACCTCACGGAGGAATCATGACCGATCCGAACATCACGCATTCGAGCACGTCTGCCGGGTGGCCGATCGAACGTATCGTCCCCGCACTGGCCGCCGGCGTCACCGCGACGGGCCTGACCCTCGGCGAACTCCACGCACCACGGTGGAGGCTGCTCAGCGCCTTCGCCGCCGCGAACCTCGCCCTCTACGCCGCGGTCGGCTGGTGCCCGGCAAGTGCGCTTCTCACCAGAGCGGGCGTACCAAGTCTTCGCCACCCCCGAAGCGGATAGGCACACAATTGCCGCAGTTCGACGAACGGAAGGAATTCTCCACCATGACCATCGCACTCTCGACCACCTTGACCGACACCGACTTCGAGACGGCGGTCACCGCCACCAAAGCAGCACTGTCCGAGCAAGGCTTCGGTGTGCTGACCGAAA
>JAHIOK010000326.1 GCA_018895315.1 Actinomycetota bacterium
CATCTTCGTGACCTGGTCGAGGATCAGCCCGAGTGCCGCGACGGCGAGGGCGACCCCGAGAGCACGAGGAGAACTCTTTCTGATCTCGCGACCGGACAAGGACTCCTCAACTCCTTCCGCAGCCGCCTTGGCGGGTGACCCCGCACCCGGGGCGATCACGAGACCGCCTTTCGGGTGCGCGCGGCGCGGAGCCCGTTGAGGATCACGATGACTTCCGCGATCTCGTGGACCAGGACGACGGCCGCGAGCCCGAGGACGCCGAATAGCGCGAGCGGGAGCAGGGCGGTGATGATCAGCAGCGACAGGATGATGTTCTGGTTGATGATGCGTCGGCCGCGGCGGGCGTGGTCGAACGCGCGCGGGATGAGGCGCAGGTCATGCCCGGTGAAGGCGACATCCGCGGACTCGATCGCGGCGTCGGAGCCGGTGGCTCCCATCGCGATGCCGATGTCCGCGGCGGCGAGGGCGGGGGCGTCGTTGATGCCGTCGCCGATCATCGCGACCGATCCCGCCTGAGACAGCGCGCCGATCGCCGCGGCCTTGTCCTCTGGGCGCAGCTCGGCGCGCACGTCGCTGATCCCGGCTTGCGCGGCGAGAGCGCGCGCGGTGCGGGCGTTGTCGCCGGTCAGCATAGTTACCCCGACACCCTGGTCTGCGAGGGTGCGAACGACCTCGGGGACCTCGGGGCGCAGCTCGTCGCGGACGCCGATCGCGGCGACCGGAGTTCCGTCGCGGTGCACGATCACGACGGTCATGCCCTGCTCCTCCAGGCTCGTGACCTGGCTCCCGAGCCTGTCGGCGTCGAGCCAGCGGGGACTGCCGACTGTGATCCGTGTCCCGTCGACGGTGCCTTCGATGCCGTTCCCGGCCTGCTCGGTCACGTCAACCGCCGCAGGGATGCCGGGGGCAGCGGCGGTGATCGCGGCAGCGAGTGGGTGTGTGCTGTGTTGCTCCAGCGCGGCCGCCCAGTCCAGGGCCTGTCGCTCGGTCACTCCGTCGACGGTGAGGACCGCGGTGACGGCCGGCTGGTTGCGGGTGAGGGTGCCGGTCTTGTCGACGGCGACGTGGCGGATCGTCCCGAATCGTTCGAAGGCTGCACCGGACTTGATGATCACACCGAACTTGCTGGCCGCGCCGATCGCGGCGACGACCGTGAGCGGCACAGAGATTGCCAGTGCACACGGCGAGGCGGCGACGAGCACGACGAGAGCCCGGGTGATCCACAGCTCCGGGTCGCCGAACAGCGACCCGATGAGCGCGACCAGCGCGGCGAGGATCAGCACGCCGGGAACCAGGGGGCGAGCGATCCGGTCCGCGAGACGCGCACGGTCACCCTTCTCCGCCTGTGCCTGCTCGACCAGCTCCACGATCGTGGTCAGCGAGTTGTCCGTGCCCGCTGCGGAAGCCTCGATCTCAAGCGCCCCAGAGGTGTTGATCGAACCGGCGGACACCGCGTCACCAGGCTCGACCTCGACCGGAATCGACTCGCCAGTGATCGCGGAGGTATCCAGGCTGGAACGCCCCGAGCGGACGATCCCGTCCGTCGCGACCCGCTCCCCCGGACGAACAAGCATGATCTGGCCGACGGTGAGAGCCTTCGCCGCGATCTCGACCGAGGCCCCGTCGCGGCGCACTGTCACGGTCTCCGGGACGAGCTTCAACAGTGCGCGCAGGCCGCCGCGGGCGCGGTCCATCGCCTTGTCTTCGAGCGCTTCAGCGATCGAATAGAGGAACGCCAGCGCGGCCGCTTCCTCAACGTAGCCGAGGATGACCGCGCCAACCGCGCTGATCGTCATCAGAAGACCGATACCAAGTTTTCCCTTGAATAGCTTCCAGATCGCCCCAGGCGTGAACGTCGACGCGCCCAGCAGCAATCCGATCCAGAACAGCACCAGTGCCGGGATCCCCGCACCCGACCACTCACAGACCAGGCCCGCGAGGAATGCGATACCCGAGAACACCGGGACCATGATCCCGCGATCCTTCCACCACGGCCCGTCATTGTCGTCGTCTTCACTGTCGACCACAGTCCCCTGCACCTGGGACTTCGTCACCGCGCTCACGCCCCGGCCTCCGTCCC
>JAHIOK010000002.1 GCA_018895315.1 Actinomycetota bacterium
GCGGAAGCTGCCCGCGGCAAAGGTGCCGACCGACACGTACGCGAACGTCCAGATCACGGTGGCCGGCACCGTCCAGGCCATGAACCTGCGATAACTCATCGTGCTCATCCCCACCGTGAGGGGAATCACCGAGTGCAGCACCGGCAGGAACCGCGAGATGAAGATGGCGGGCCCGCCGCGTCGGCGCAGGTAGAGCTCGGCGCGCACCCAGTTCGATTCGCCGATCCATCGCCCGACGCGGGAATGACGGATCTTCGGACCGAGGAAGCGTCCCAGCCAGAAGCCGATGCTCTCGCCGACGACGGACCCGATGATCACGGCGACGACGAGCGCGATGCCCTCCACGGGCGAGCCCACCGCGGTACCGGCCACGATCGCCACGGTGTCGCCCGGCACGAACAGCCCGACCAGCACACTGGTCTCGAGCATCATCGCGACGCCGGCCAAAAGAGTGCGGACGATCGGGTCGACGCCCTGCACCGAATCGAGCAGCCAGGTGAGGAACTCGTTCACAGCTGAAGCCTAGGATGCCCGGCCCCCTCTAACCTGAGAACGTGTCCGAGAATGTGCTCCCTCATGCCCCGGCGGCGTGGGTTGATCCGGCTCGAGTCTTCGCGGGTGTTTCAGCGCAGCATCCGGATGTCTTCTGGCTGGATGCCGGCCCCGGCGCGTCGGACGGCTGGAGCTGGATCGGCGCGGGTGACCCCGCCACCGATGACGAGGTGCGGGCGACGATCTGCGCGCCGGTGAACGCGGGGGTCGAACGCGTGGCGGGGCGGTTTGAGGGCGGGTGGGTCGGGTGGCTCGGCTATGAGCCCGCGGCGCGCCGTGCGGGAGCCCCCGCCCACGCCGATGAGCCGGAGGTTCCCGGTGCGATGTGGCTGCGGACGACCCTGTTGATCGGCTTCGACCACGAGGCACGGCGCGTGTGGGTGAGCGCCGCTGACTCGGTCGCACTCGCGAATGATGTGGTGCAGTGGGATGCGGCCGGTCAGCATGCCGCGAATCCGGATGCCGCGAATCCGGATGCCGCGCCCGAACAGCCTCGGCGGGTCGCCCACCAGCGGCACTCGCCCGAGGAATACGCCGCGCTCATCGAGCGCTGTCGTGGGGCGATCCGCGAGGGTGACGCCTATCAGCTGTGCCTTACGACGCGCTTCTCGGTGCCGGGGCCGGTCGACGCGATCGCGGCCTACCTCGCGCTCCGTGAACGCACCCCCGCGCACCACGGCGGGTTCCTCCGCAGCGGAGGGGTCGTGCTCGCCAGCGCGAGCCCCGAACGGTTCCTCGAGGTCGACGGCGGCATGGTGCACACGCGGCCGATCAAGGGCACGCGTCCGCGCGGGACGGATGCCGCGTCCGACGTGGCGCTGGTGAACGAACTGCTTGCGAGCCCCAAGGAACGCGCCGAGAACGTCATGATCGTCGACCTCATGCGCAATGACCTTTCGCGAATATGCACGCCGGGCACCGTCACCGTGACCGGCCTCCTCGAGGTCGAGACCTATCCCGCCGTGCATCAGCTCGTGAGCACGGTCGAGGGAGCCATAGCTCCGAACACCTCGGTCGGAGATCTGCTCGATGCCTGCTTCCCGGCCGGGAGTATGACGGGTGCCCCCAAGCTCTCGGCGATGACCATCCTCCACGAGCTGGAGGGCGCCCCCCGCGGAGTGTTCTCGGGATGCTTCGGCTGGGTCGGGCACGACGGGGCGCTCGATCTCGCCATGGTGATCCGCTCCATCGTCGTGCACGCCGACGGCGCCTATGTCGGTGCCGGCGGCGGAATCACGTGGGGGTCGGATCCTGCCGCCGAGGTCGCCGAAGTCGGTGTGAAGGCGCGGGCGCCCTTGGCGGCGCTCGGCGCGGAACTTCCGCCCGGCTGGTGATTCTGCACGTCGGGTAACCTGAAAGGTGCGCCTCGCCGCGTCCGCCGCACCCCACGATTGGTTCTTCCGTGTCTCAGATCTCTCCGCCCGACACCGCCCCCGCGTCTGAGGGCGGCTACGACGCGCACGCCGTGCAGCAGAAGTGGCAGACGCGCTGGGCAGATGCCGATCCCTTCCGCGCCGGCGGCGACGATGACCGGCGCCCGCGCAAGTACGTCCTGGCGATGTTCCCGTACCCCTCCGGTGACCTGCACATGGGGCATGCCGAGAACTATCTCTACTCCGACATCGTCGCGCGCTTCTGGCGCCACCGCGGTTACAACGTCCTCAACCCGATCGGCTGGGACTCCTTCGGTCTGCCGGCCGAGAACGCGGCGATCAAGCGCGGCGCGAACCCCGTCACCTGGACCTACGAGAACATCGCGCAGCAGAAGGACAGCCTGCACGACTACGGCGTCTCGTTCGACTGGTCGCGTGTGCTGCACACGAGCGATCCGGAGTACTACCGCTGGAACCAGTGGCTCTTCCAGAAGCTGTACGAGCGCGGGCTCGCCTACCGTAAAGAGAGCCCCGTCAATTGGTGCCCGCACGACCAGACGGTGCTCGCCAACGAGCAGGTCGTCGATGGGAAGTGCGAGCGGTGCGGCGCGGTCGTCGTCAAGAAGAAGCTGACCCAGTGGTATTTCCGCATCACCGACTACGCCGACCGTCTGCTCGATGACCTGAACCAGCTCGAAGGTCGTTGGCCGCAGAAGGTCATCCAGATGCAGCGCAACTGGATCGGCCGCTCGATCGGCGCCGACATCGATTTCGAGATCGTCGGCCGCGCGGAGAAGATCACGGTGTTCTCCACGCGCCCCGACACGCTGCACGGAGCCACCTTCTTCGTCGTCGCTCCCGATTCAGACCTCGCCGCCGAGCTGGTTTCGGGCGCTTCCGCCGAGGCGCGTGTGCGCTTCCAGGACTACCTCGACACGGTGCGTCGCGCGACCGACATCGAGCGTCAGAGCACCGACCGGCCCAAGACCGGGGTCTTCCTCGAGCGGTACGCGGTCAACCCCATAAACGGCGAACGCCTGCCGATCTGGGCGGCAGACTACGTGCTCGCCGACTACGGTCACGGTGCCGTCATGGCAGTGCCCGCTCACGACCAGCGCGACCTCGACTTCGCCCGCGCGTTCGATCTGCCCGTCCGAGTGGTCGTCGACACGACAGCCCCCGTCACCGGAGCGATCCCCGTGATCGAGCTCGACGACGAAGGTGTGCCGATCGATCCGAGCCCGGAAGACATCAACCCCGTGCAGACGGGTGTGGCACTGACCGGCGAAGGCCGGATGATGAACTCCGGTTCGCTGAACGGCTTGTCCAAGCGCAACGCGATCGCCCGGATGATCGCCGAGCTCGAGGCGGCGGGCACGGGTCGCGCATCGAAGACCTATCGCCTGCGCGACTGGTTGATCTCGCGGCAGCGGTTCTGGGGTACCCCGATTCCGATGATCCACACCGAGGACGGACGCATCCTGCCCGTTCCCGACGAGCAGCTGCCGGTGCGGCTGCCGGAGGTGGAGGGCCTCGACCTCACTCCGAAGGGCACGTCGCCGCTCGGCGGTGCCACCGAGTGGGTCTCGGTGGCCGATCCCGAGACGGGGGAGCCCGCACGTCGTGACCCCGACACGATGGACACGTTCGTCGACAGCTCGTGGTACTTCCTTCGATTCCTCTCCCCGGGCGCGACCGGTGAGGCGTTCTCCTCCCGCGAAGCGGACCGATGGGGACCGGTCGATTTCTACATCGGCGGCGTCGAACACGCGATTCTGCACCTGCTGTACGCGCGGTTCATCACCAAGGCCCTGAACGACATGGGACTGCTCGATTTCAGCGAGCCCTTCTCGAGCCTCATCAACCAGGGCATGGTGATTCTCGGCGGCACGAAGATGAGCAAGAGCAAGGGCAACCTCGTGCTCTTCCAGGACGAACTCGACGCCTACGGCGCCGA
>JAHIOK010000327.1 GCA_018895315.1 Actinomycetota bacterium
GCAGACGAAGCTGAGGATGTCGACCGCCGAGAGCGGGGCCCGAGTGCCGGGCGCCAGGGGCGCGGCCGGCGCCTGGGGGCTCACGTTCGGGGTGTCGGACATGCCGATCATTCTACGCCGAGGGCGTGCTGGTCACGGGTTCACGGTCGTCGTGGTGGCCGGGGCGGGGGTGATCGGCGGGTCTGTCGTGGCGGTGACCGGGGCTGCCGTGGGGGTGGTCGCTGGGCTTGGAGAGGGCGCTGGGTCGCCCGAGGGGGTTGGGTCCGGGGTGGGAGTCGGGTCCGGGGTGGGTGTCGGGTCCGGAGTCGGGGGTGGCGGGATGCGGAGCAGTGTCAGGAGGTTGATCGTGGTGGTCTCACCGACCAACTCGCCGGCGATGTAGCGATAGCCGACCGGCGCATCGGCGAAGAGCTGCGCGAACGTGGGATGGATGATGACTGTTGCGGCGCCTGTGTCGTCCAGGGTCTGCGTCGACGCCACGTTGCCGTCGAGGAGTGCCTGAACAGTCCATCCCGGGACACCCCGCAGGAAGATGGTGACGTCGAGTCTCGCGTCAGTGAGGGTGGAGTCGACCCCGACCACATTCGGCGGTGTCGTCGGAAGTGTCGGGTCGGACGGAGTCGGCGGGACGGACGGCGTCGGCGGGTCGGACGGAGCCGGCGGGTCGGACGGAGCCGGCGGGTCGGTCGGTGCGTCGGGCGTCGTCGTCTCGAGAGGGACCGTCGCTGGGGTCGGGATCGTCGGCTGAGGGGTGATCGGAGCGACGGGAACCACGGGAACGACGGGCGCCGGTGCCGCCGAGGCGGCCGGTTCAGCGGTCTGCGGTGGGGGCGTGGGGGCTTCGGGAATGAGCAGGGGAATGTCTGACGGCTGCGGCCGAGCATCGGCAGTTTCGGCAATGACGTTCGCCGCGGGATCGCTGAGTGTGTTCGGCAGCACGATGGCGGCGGCGACGGAGGCCGCGATCAGAACGCTTGCTGCGGCGACGCCGATCACGAGTCCGGCACCGGAGAAGATCCCGCCGCTGGCGCCCACGCCTGTGGCACCACCCGCACCAGCTGTTGCACCCCCGTGGGTCGAGGTGGAGATAACGGCACCCGGCAGGGAAGACGGCATCGCCGCCAGAGCAACGATCGGAGTACCGGCACCTTGCAACGACGCCAGATACGCGCCGGCCGCGCCGGCGCCGATCGTGGCGGGCAGCAGGACCAGCGCAAGGCGGCCGCCGACGTCGCGGGCCTCGGCGGCGACGATCGCGCAGCGCGTGCAGTCCGCCAGATGATCCTCGACCTTGCGGAGGTCGCGAACGCCGAGGTTGTGACGGGCGTAGGCGCCCAGCCGCTCGATCGTCCACTGGCACTCCGACTCGTTTGCGACCGAACGCAGGTGCGCCTGGATCCAGGCTTCACGCAGTCCTTCGCGCGCGCGGAAAGTCAGCTGGGCAACGGCCGTCGGCTTCATCCCGAGCAGCGGCGCGATCTCGGCGGGCTTCATCGACTCAATCTCGGAGTACCAGAGAACTTCCTGCCATCGCGTCGGCAGGCTGCGGAACGCCTGATGGGTCAGGCCGCGGTCGAGGGCCTCGTCGGCCGCGCGGGTCGTGGTGTCGGGGTCGGCGACGGCATCGAGATCGTCGAGAGCGGTCTCGCGCCGAGCGCGGCCCCACCCTGCGGCGGTGTTGCGGATGCTGGTGAACAAATAGGCCCGGAACGATCCGGTCGGCCCTCCACCGCGCTGGATTGCCTGGTAGATGCGCGTGTACGCCTCCTGCACGAGATCGTCCGGGTCGAGGCTAGACGTGATGGACCTCGCGACGACAAGGCCCGAACGGTGGTGACGTCGCCACAGCTCACCGAAGGCCGACGGGTCACCCGATCGCGCGCGCAGCACGAGATCGGCATCGCCGGCCTCCGACGACTCGGTGTCGTCGTTCGGTGCGTTGTCAGCGTCAGTCGAGGTCATGTCAACCGTTTCCGGGCGCACGAGAAGCGCTCCGAAGATGAGACGCGTGGATCGGGTGATTATTACGCGTTGCGCCCCACATTCATGGAGCAGGTCCTATTCTGACGCGTCGCGCGGGTGGGCTCCAGTTCTTGCGCGGACTTCCCGGTGATTCCCGGCATCTCGCGGCCACGGTGAACTTTCTGAGAAGAATTCCGAAAAGTCGCGTGATAGAACGCCGCGATCGTCATCTCTTGATCGGAACAGCCGTCGTGCGACCGGGGGGCCGCACTACGGTGCCGATGCGCACTGGGGGGAGCGCATCGAAGAGCGGGGCTCGGATACTCGGGGGAGGACATCCGGGCCCCGCACCTCTTCGCTTGCGGAGGGATGGGTGGCGCTCAGGTGCGGAGGCCGGCGACCCAGACCGCCTCGACGACGAGGTGCTCGTCCATCAGCACGGCGTCGGCCCAGAATCCGGGGCGCATCGCGCCCGCGCGCTCGCCCAGGCCCAGCACTCGGGCTGGCGTCGAGGTCGCTGCCGCGACCGCGGTAGCCAGCGGAACCCCGCACTCGCGCACGACCGTGCGGAGCGCCGCATCCTGCGTCAGGGTGGATCCGGCGATCGCACCACCCTCGTCGAGCCGGGCGACCCCGTCGGCGACGGTCACCGCGAGTCCCCCGAGGTCGTAGTGTCCATCACCGGCCCCCGCCGCGGCCATCGCGTCGGTGACGAGCGCAACGCGGCCGGGCGCAGCATCCATCGCCATCCGGATGACCCCCGGATGCACGTGCACGCCGTCGGCGATGATCTCGAGGGTGACACGCTCATCGCCGAGCGCCGCGACGACGGGACCCGGTGCGCGGTGATGGATGCCGCGCATGGCGTTGAACGCGTGGGTGAGAATGCGGGCTCCGCGCTCGAACGCGCGGACGGCCGTGTCGAAGTCGGCCGATGTGTGTCCGATGGCGGCGATCACGCCGGCGTCCACCAATCGGGTGATGGCATCCATCGCACCCGCTCGTTCGGGGGCGAGCGTTACCTGCCGGATCGTGCCGCGTCCCGCCTCGAGGAGAAGATCGATGGACGCCGCATCCGGCGTGCGCAGCAGAGACGCCGTGTGCGCTCCCTTGTGGTCGAGGTCGAGGAACGGTCCTTCCAGATGCGATCCGAGGACGGTCGGATCGGCCTCGGCGACGGCGGCCACCATCGCGGCACGGGTGGCGAGCTCGTCCAGTGGCGCGGTCACGAGCGAGATCACGGCTCTCGTGGTGCCGTGCGCGCGGTGAAGCGCGCGGGCCGCGGCGATCGCCTCCGGTCCTTCGTCGTACGAGAAGCCCGCGCCGCCGTGCCCGTGCAGATCGATGAATCCGGGGGTCAGGTACGCGCCGCGACCGTCGTGGGCTTCGCGTGGCGCGAGATCGCGCCATCCTTCGCCCGTGCCGGTCGCCGCAACGAGCCCGCCATCGAACGCCACCCAGGCGCGATCGGTGATGGTGCCCGCGTCGACGAGTCGGACGCCGTGGATGACGCGATCGAGGCTCATTCGGTGATCCAGTCGATCTCGGGGGACCGGAAGAACCCGATGCCCGACAGTGTCCACAGCGGGGCGAGGGCGCCGATGCGCTGCCGGAACGAGGTCCAGGTGCGCTCCGTGCTCGCGCCCGGCGCGGGAGACCAGGCGATCTCGGCGGCTGAGGTGATCCGGGGGAACGCCATGATGTCGAGGTCGGCGGCGGTCGAGGTGGTTTCGGTCCAGAGGGGCGCTTCGACGCCGAGGATGTCGTGGTCGCCGATGCCGGCGATGAGCGTGGCCGGCTCCCACGAATACGACCGCTCCACGCTGGTCGGGCCGTTCGCCCAGGTGAGTCCGAGGGGGGTGTCGGTGTCGTACTTCATGTCGAGGTAGACGGCGTCGGCGGGAGAGAGGATGACGGACGATCCGTTGCGGGCGAAAGAGCGTGCGGCGTCGGCGGAGCTGTCGGTCGGATGGGTGAGACCCCAGTACTGACCGACGGTCGCGGGATCGAGGCCAGGCGCGGCGCCGGCTTCGTGCCAGGTCAGCGGGATCTTGCCGAGGTCGGCGACCAGGGCGGTGGCCCGCGCCATGAATTCGGCGAAGTCGTCGGGGGCGGTGCCCAAGGCTTCGTCCCCGCCGACGTGGAGGTAGGGGCCGGGTGTGAGCGCCGCGAGCTCACCGAAGACATCGGCGAGGAAGTCGTAGGTGGCCTCATCGTGGATCTTCAGCGACGAGAAGCCGACTGCCATGCCCGAGTAGGGCTCGCCCGCGGCGGGGGCCGCGCCCCCGTAGCTCTCGACGACCTCGAGGACGTGGTCGGAGAGCACGGGCGCCTCGGCGATTTCGGGGTACGCGAGCGCGACCGCGTGCGTGTGCCCCGGCACGTCGATCTCGGGCACGACGGTGACGTGCCGGGATGCCGCGTACGCGACCAAATCGCGGTAGTCGGCCTTCGTGTAGAAGCCGCCGGGGCCGCCTCCCACCACGGTGTCCGATGCCATTTCGGTCAGCCGGGGCCGCGCATCGAGGTGCAGCCGCCAGCCCTGGTCATCGGTGAGGTGCAGGTGCAGATGGTTGAGCTTGAGCGCTGCGGCCCGGTCGATGAAACCCTTGACGACCGAGACAGGAAAGAAGTGCCGCGCGACATCCAGCATCGCCCCGCGGTAGGCGAAGCGCGGGGCATCCTCGATCTCGACCGCCGGCACGCTCCAGCCGAGGTCGTCGCGTCGAAGGAGCTGGCCGAGGGTCTGCACACCGTAGAACAGTCCGGCCGCATCAGACCCGGAGAGGCGGATGCCGGTGCTCGTCACACTCAGCGTGTAGGACTCCGATACGCCGCCGGTGACGATCCGCAGCTCAACGGGCCCGGTCTCCGCCAGCGCGGGGGAGAGGCCGGTGCGCACCAGCAGCAGACGGGAGAGTTCCGCCGATGCCGCGGGATCACCCGAGATCGCGACATCCGGAGTCAGCCGGAACGGCGGCGTGTCCGAGACGAGCAGCGAGGCAGGATAGGGCACGAGCGCGAGGGTCATGTAAGGAACCCTAACAAAAGGGGTCTCTCCGCGCAGTAACTTTCGTCGGCGGAGCTTCTCGCGACGGCGCCAGCCGGATGAATCCGTTATGATCGGGGTGTCGCGACTGGCGTTGAGGTGGGCTACCACCGGGAAGCGATTGACACGGCATTCGATCGCTCGCCTGGGCCGATGCGGACCTTCTTTTCCGAGCCGTCGTCCAGGGAGACCGTCATGACCGACCCCACATTCAACGCCCCGCTTTCCGAAGTCGATCCCGAGATCGCCCAGGTGCTGCAGCGCGAACTCGATCGCCAGCGCGGCTTCCTCGAGATGATCGCCTCCGAGAACTTCGTGCCCGTCTCGGTGCTCCAGTCGCAGGGCTCGGTGCTCACGAACAAGTACGCCGAGGGATATCCCGGACGCCGCTACTACGGCGGCTGCGAAGAGGTCGATGTCGCGGAGGAGCTGGCGATCGAGCGCGCCAAGTCGCTGTTCGGCGCCGAGTTCGCGAACGTCCAGCCGCACTCCGGCGCGACGGCGAACGCGGCTGTCCTGCACGCGATCGCCCGCCCCGGCGACACGCTCCTCGGCCTCTCGCTCGACCAGGGCGGACACCTCACGCACGGCATGAAGATCAACTTCTCCGGCCGGCTCTTCACCATCGTCGCGTACGGCGTCGATCCCGAGACCTCGCTCATCGACATGGACGAGGTGCGCCGTCTCGCGACCCTGCACAAACCAAAGGTGATCATCGCGGGCTGGTCGGCCTACCCGCGCCAGCTCGACTTCGCCGCGTTCCGCGCGATCGCCGATGAGGTCGGCGCGCTGCTGTGGGTCGACATGGCGCATTTCGCGGGGCTCGTGGCCGCAGGGCTTCACCCGAACCCGGTGCCCCACGCCCACGTGGTCTCCTCGACCGTGCACAAGACGATCGGCGGACCCCGCTCCGGCTTCATCCTGACCAATGACGCCGACATCGCGAAGAAGATCAACACCGCCGTGTTCCCGGGCCAGCAGGGCGGTCCGCTCATGCACGTGATCGCGGCGAAGGCGACTGCGTTCAAGCTTGCGGCGACGCCCGCGTTCAAGGAGCGTCAGCAGCGGGTGCTGTCGGGAGCGCGCATCCTCGCCGACCGACTCATGCAGCCGGATGTGTCGGATGCCGGAATCTCGGTGCGCTCGGGTGGCACGGATGTGCACCTCGTGCTGGTCGACCTGCGGGGCGCCGAGATCGACGGCAAGCAGGCCGAAGATCTGCTGCACGACATCCGCATCACGGTGAACCGCAATGCGGTACCCAACGACCCGCGCCCACCGATGGTGACCTCGGGCCTGCGCATCGGCACTCCCGCGCTCGCGACCCGCGGGTTCGGCGACGCCGAGTTCACCGAGGTCGCCGACATCATCGCGCTCGCGCTGCTCCCCGGTGCCGATGTGGAGATGCTGCGCACACGCGTCGCCGCGCTCACCGCAGCCTTCCCGCTGTACCCCGGCTTGAGCCAGTAGCACGGGGCTCCCGGGGGCTGCTGTCCCCGGGAGTGCCTGGCGTTCGGCGCGCAAATGGTGGTGCAGCTCTTGCCGCGGGCATATACCTACGGGCATAGTGATATGCGGGACCCACGAGAGGAACACCAATGACGGCAGTACGACTCGACGGGCGCGCGGCGGCAGCTGCGATCAGCGCGGAACTCACCGAGCGCGTCGCAGCGCTCAAGGCGCGCGGCATCACGCCCGGCATCGCCACGGTTCTCGTGGGGGCCGACCCCGGCTCGCAGCTCTACGTCGGCATGAAGCACCGGCAGTCCGAAGCGGTCGGCATGAACTCGATCCAGCGCGAGCTGCCCGCCGACGCCACCCAAGCGCAGGTCGAAGCCGTCATCGACGAGCTGAACGCCGACCCTGCCTGCCACGGCTACATCGTGCAGCTCCCGCTGCCCGCGCACATCGACACCGACGCCATCCTCGAGCGGATCGACCCCGACAAGGATGCTGACGGCCTGCATCCCACCAACCTCGGACGGCTCGTGCTCAACGTCAACGCGCCGATCACGTCGCCGCTGCCGTGCACGCCGCGCGGTGTGATCGAGCTGCTGGTGCGCAACGGCTACGACCTGAAGGGCAAGCACGTCGTGGTCGTCGGCCGCGGTGTCACGATCGGACGTTCGATCGGCCTGCTGCTGACGCGCCGCGAGTACAACGCGACCGTCACGCTGACGCACACCGGAACCGTGGATGCCGGCCAGTACTTGCGCCAGGCCGATGTCATCGTCGCGGCAGCCGGCGTGAAGCACCTCATCACCGCGGCCGACGTCAAGCCCGGCGCAGCGGTGCTCGATGTGGGGGTCACCCGCGAGACCGACCCGGAGACGGGGAAGGCCAAGGTCTACGGGGATGTCGCGCCCGACGTCGCCGAGGTCGCCGGGTTCCTCTCGCCGAACCCGGGTGGGGTCGGCCCGATGACCGTGGCTCTCCTCATGACCAACGTCGTCGAGGCCGCCGAGCGCGCCGCCGGCTGAACCCGCGGCGCCGTAGCTCCCGGCCCGGGATGCCGAGTGCACGGGTTCGCGTCGAGAGTGCGGGTTATCCCTGTCACGAGGTCGTGCGTTCGGCGTGAAGGCGTTCGCTCGGCGAGGGTGGAGGGTGCCGTGGCGGCGATACCCGTCAGCTGAGGTCGTCGAGCATCTTCCGCTGCTCGGCGGTGAGGCCGTCGTTCGGATCGGGGCGGGCAGCCGCGGGACTCGAGGATCCGGTGGGACTCGCGGCATCCACGGGTCGTCCGCCCGTCGCCCTGTCGTACAGCGCTCCGGCGTGGGCCTCGACGCGGTCATCGATCGCGTCGTAGATCGTCCACGCGATCAGCAGGAAGATCGGGGGCAGCAGGTAGCCCCACAGGAATCCGATCACCGTCACGCCCGACAGCAGTACGACCAGGATCCACACGATGAAGGCCACGATCAGAACGAGGAAGAACTGCACGATCTTCTCCCCGATCTTGGTGCGTTGACCCGCCGACGTCGCCGTGCGTGCCTGGAAGAACCGCGTGATCAAGGGCTTGATCCAGATCGTCGCGATCGTCAGGATGACACCGCCCCACAGTGCTGACCACCCGACGCGCGCCGGGGTGAGCCATCCGATGACCAGCAGCACGACGACGTTGAACACCAGCAGCGACGCGAACCGGACGACCCATTTCCTCATGCATCCAGCGTGCCATGCCCCGCCCTTTTCCGCCCCGTCCCTTTTCCGTTTACGAACGATTTCGGGCGGTTCAAGCGCGGTCAGAGCGACGAAATCCGTTCGCAAACGGACGTGGCACGAAGGTCAGTCGATCGAGACGAGTTGGGAGAGGTCGTCGGTCGGGAGGGCATCGACGACGGCGGTTACGATCACGCTGTTCAGATCGGCGCGACCGGAGATGACGTTGAGGAACGCCGTGTCGGCGGCATCCCGGCCGGTCGCGATCCGCACGAGCGAGGAGCGCGGCGCCAGCGTCGTGGCGTCGACGACATGCCACGCACCAGCTACCCACGCTTCGGCGACGGCATGGAAATCCATGGGGCTGAGGCCGGGGGCGTAGACCGCGACGAGCCGGGCCGGCACCCCGAGCGACCGCAGCAGGGCGACACAGAGGTGCGAGTAGTCGCGGCACACGCCCTGACGTGCGAGCAGCGTGCGCACCGCTCCGTCGGTCGGGAGCGACGAGCCGGAGACGTACGAGAGTTGGGTGCCCACCCAGGAGGAGACAGCGGTGAGCAGCTCGGCGTGGTCGGTGATGCCGGCGAATTCCGCGGCGGCGGTGGGGGCGAGCATGTCGGATTCGGCGTATCGGCTCGGGCGCACGTAAGTGAGGAGGTCGGTGTCGGGCGCATCGGCCGTTTCGCCGACGCCCTCGATGCGGGCTTCGTACTCGACGACGAGTTCGCCGACCTCGCTCCGGACCCGGTGCAGCCGCGTGCGGTGCGCATCGGCGAGCTCGGCGACCTCGATGGGGGTGCCGTTCACCGTCGCGTGGAACGTCTCGCTCGTGGGAGCGTAGAGGCCGGACACGGCAATGGTGAAGACCAGATCGGCGGGCGCGGTGACGTTGATGACGACTCGGCTGGTGACGGTTCGCTGCATGGGCACAGCCTGACAGGTGCAGATGTCGGCCAGGTGACAGTTGACAGACGCGCGAGGCGTCAGAAAAGCGCAACGCGGAGCGGCTCTGGTGGTGCTTCTCTCACGTCTCGCGCGCAGGTGTCGGTCAGTAGGAGGTGCGTGAGGCGGGGTCGGATACCGGGATGAAGCGCGCGGCGAGGGCCTCTGAGCCGCGCGCCAGCAGGGCGACGTCGGCACCGACCAGCACGAACGACGCTCCGGCGGCCAGGTACATCTCGGCCACGGCGGGGTCGAATGCGTTCACCCCGACCGGCGTGCCGGTGCCGCGGACGGACTCGAACGCACGCAGCACCGCCGCCGTGACATCCGGATGGGTCTGCTGTCCGAGCAGGCCCATCGAGGCGGCGAGGTCGGACGGCCCCACGAAGACCCCGTCGACCCCGTCGACCGCGGCGATATCGGCCGCGGCATCCACTCCGCTCGCCGTCTCGATCTGTAGGAACAGGGAGACGTGCGCATCGGCGTTCTCGAGGTATCCGTCGACGCGGTTCCAGCGGGCCGAGCGCCCGAGCGCCGACCCGACGCCACGGCGGCCCCGCGGCGGGTATCGCACCGCCTCGACGACCGCTCGGGCCTCGGCTGCTGACGAGATCATCGGCACGAGGAGGTTCTGAGCGCCGAGGTCGAGCACCTGCTTGATCGTGACCACATCGGCCGACGGCACGCGCACGAGCGGCGTGATCGGGTACGCGGCCACGGCCTGCAACTGCGCGAGCACCGACTCGAGACCGTTGGGCGAGTGCTCCATGTCGATGAGCGTCCAGTCCAGCCCGCTGCCCGCGCAGATCTCGGCCACCAGAGGGCTGCCGGAGCACACCCAGATGCCGGCGAGAGATCGGA
>JAHIOK010000328.1 GCA_018895315.1 Actinomycetota bacterium
TCCGACGACGATGCCACGGCAGACGACGAGACATCCGACAGCGGCCATCTCAGCACTCGCGAGTGGCAACGCATTCGCGCATGGGCGCTCAACAAAGGCTGGGACGAAGATCGCGTGAACGCCTGGCTTGAGAGCGTCCGCAGTCGCTCCGACCACAAGACCCCCGCTTCGGCGGTCCCCCCATCCGAGGAGGAGTCCCCCAGCTCCGATCTCGGATCGAAGAGAGAGCAGTCGCCCACGCCTTCCCCGGGCGTATCCGGCTGACGGGCAGGAGTCCCCCCGGCTCCGCCCCTCACAGCCCCCGGCGCTCCCACGCCGGGGGCTTCTCTGTCTACTCCCAGCGGTAGCCGGCGCCTCGGACGGTGCTGATGCGATCATGGCCGAACTTGCCGCGCAGGTAGCGCACGTACACATCGACCACGTTTGATCCAGGATCGAAGTTCATTCCCCACACCCGGCTCAGGAGCTGCTCCCGGCTCAGAACCTGACCGGGATTGCGGAGGAATTGCTCGGCCAACGCGAACTCGCGGGCGGAGAGGTCGACCTCGCGACCGGTGACGGTGGCGCGGCGGGCGAGGATATCGAGCGAGACGTCGCCGTAGGCGATTGCCGTCGCACCGGTGGAGACGTTCTCGCGCAGGCGGGAGCGCACTCGCGCCAGGACTTCGTCGAACTTGAACGGCTTCGCGACGTAGTCGCTCGCGCCCGCATCCAGGCCCTCCACGGTGTCGCGGGTGCTGCCGCGCGCCGTGAGCATGATGACCGGGATGGAGGACCCCTGGCCTCGGATGTGGCGCAGCACCTCGAAGCCGTCCATCGTCGGCAGGCCGACATCCAGCAGGACCAGATCGACGTCGCCGTCGAGGGCCCGCTCGAGGGCCCGCGCACCGTCATCCACGACTTCCGTGGAATAGCCCGCCGACTCCAGACCTCTCTGTACGAATGCGGAGATGCGGTGTTCGTCCTCCGCGATCAGGATCAGTGTCATCCGGTCGCCTCCCGTTGCAGGACGACGTCACCGGCGCGCACCGGGGCAGGCAGTCGCGTGGTGTTCGTGTGAAGCGGTATCTCCATCGTGAACGTTGCCCCTCCGCCGGGCGTATCTGCCACCGTGCATGTTCCGTCGTGGGCCTTTGCGATCGCGTCGACGATCGCGAGTCCGAGGCCCGAGCCACCGATCGAGCGCTTGCCCTGCGCGCGGTCGAAGCGCCGGAAGATGCGGTGGCGCGACGCCGCGGCGATACCGGGACCGTGGTCGCGTACCCACAGCTTCGCAGTGTCGGCATCCACCGAGCTGCCGATCTCGATGCTCGACCCCAGCGAGGTGTATTTGGCGGCGTTGTCGGCCAGCTGGAGCCACGCCTGCACGAGACGGTCGCCGTCGCCATGCATGACGCCGTGGCCCTGCGCTTCGATGCGCCAGATGTGGTCGGGAATCGCTGACACCAGGTCGCCGACGCGGATGGTCAGCGCGTCGACGTCGACCCCACCCATGTTGTACTGATCGCCTTCCGCGGCGGCGAGCAGGTCGATGTCGTCGACCAGGCGGTTGAGTCGGTCGAGTTCGGCGATACCGATCTCGCGCGTGCTCTCGACATCGGACTCGTCTTTCGCGTCCATCATCTCCAGATAGCCGCGAACGATCGTGATCGGGGTCTTCAACTCGTGTCGCACGTCGTCGAGCAGCTGACGCTGCACGTCCACCGAGACCTCGAGGCGATCGAGCATGGAGTTGACGGTGCGGGTCAAATCGGAAATGTCGTCGTTGCCCTGCTCCGGGATGCGCGCGCCGAGATCGTCGATCGTGATCGAGTCAGCGGTGTCGCGCAGATGCCGGATGGGGGAGAGGGCGCGTCCGGCGACGAACCAGCCGACGAGGCCGATTGCGGCGAGCATGATCACGCCGGCGACGGAATACGTCAGCGCGGAGGTCACCACGGGCTCGAGCTCGGCGTCGAGATTCACGGCGCGGATGTAGACACCGGTCTCGGGATCGCCGACCATCGTCACCGGGATGGCGATGTAGCGGAGGGATCCCTGGTCGGTGACGATCGTGCCCCATACCGGAGCCTTCGCCGCAGACGTCTCGGCGACAGCCCGGTCGATGAGCTGGGTGTTGCCCGAGATGTCGAAACCCGACAGCGTGTTCGGCCGATAGCGTGCCAGGCCGTCAACGACCGCCACGGACCCCTCGTTGCGTGCCGGCACCAAACGTGCGACCACGGCGTGGAGGTAGGCCGCCACAGAATCGAAATCAGCGATCGCCAGGCTCTCGGTGGCGGTCGGGGTAGTGGGATCCGGTGACGGCGTGGCCGAACTCGACGGTGCCGCTGCGATCGTCTGCAGCGTCTCGACCTGCGCACTCAGTCGCGCATTCACTTCGTTGAGCACGCGCTCTCGCTGCACGAGGAACGTCACCCCGCCCACAACGGCGAGCCCGACGCACGCCACGGCGAGGATTGCCCCCAGAATCCGCGCGCGCGCCGAGATAGGTCTCGGCGAGCGACTCACGCTCCGATTATCGCGCCTCTCGGACGAGAAGTGTGCCGTCGGAGATCAGCCGGGGTGCGTCATCGAAAGCAGATCGAGACGCTCATCGAGCTGCGCTTCGGTGAGCTCACCGCGCGCCACGTAGCCCAGGTCGATAACGGCTTCCCGCACCGTGATGCCCTGCGCGACGGCGTGCTTCGCGATCTTGGCGGCAGCCTCGTAGCCGATGAGCTTGTTCAGGGGCGTCACGATCGACGGCGACATCCCGGCGAATGCGGCGGCGCGTTCGAGGTTGGCCTGCAGCCCGTCGACGGTCTTGTCGGCGAGTACGCGCATCGCGTTCGAGAGGAGTCGGATCGATTCGAGCAGCGCGGTTCCCATCACCGGGATGGCTACGTTGAGTTCGAACGATCCGGATGCTCCGGCCCACGCCACGGTGGCATCGTTGCCGATCACGCGCGCGCAGACCATCAACGTCGCCTCGGGGACGACCGGGTTGACTTTGCCCGGCATGATGGAGGATCCGGGCTGCAGATCGGGGATGTGCAGCTCGCCGAGGCCCGTGTTGGGGCCGGAGCCCATCCAGCGGAGGTCGTTGTTGATCTTGGTGAGCGACACCGCGATGGTGCGAAGGGCACCGGATGCCTCGACCAGGCCATCGCGGTTGGCCTGTGCTTCGAAGTGATCCTTCGCCTCGGTGATCGGCAGCTCGGTCTCTTCAGCGAGCAGTGCGATGACCTTCTGCGGGAATCCGAACGGGGTGTTGATGCCGGTGCCGACCGCCGTGCCACCGAGCGGCACCTCTCCGACGCGCGGGATTGTGGACTGCACGCGCTCGATGCCGAGCCGCATCTGGCGGGCGTAGCCGCCGAACTCCTGGCCGAGGGTGACCGGCGTGGCATCCATCAGATGCGTGCGCCCGGACTTGACGGCATCCTTCCAGAGCTCGGCCTTCTTCTCGAGCGCGACGGCGAGGTGGTCGAGCGCGGGGATGAGGTCGTCGATGAGCGCCTGCGTCACCGCGATGTGCACCGACGTCGGGAAGACGTCGTTCGAGGACTGCGACGCGTTCACATGATCGTTGGGGTGCACAGGTGCGCCCAGCTTGGCGGTCGCGAGGGTGGCGAGCACCTCGTTCATGTTCATGTTCGAGGACGTGCCCGAACCGGTCTGGTAGGTATCGACGGGGAACTGCGCGTCGTAGGCGCCGGTGATCACGTCATCGGCCGCCGCGGCGATCGCGTCTGCGATGCCGGCGTCGAGGACCCCGAGCGCTTTGTTGGCCAGTGCTGCGGCCTTCTTGATGCGCGCCAGCGCGGCGATCTGCGTCGATTCGAGCCCCTGGCCGGAAATCGGGAAGTTCTCGACAGCGCGCTGGGTTTGAGCGCCGTACAGGGCGGATGCGGGCACCCGCACCTCGCCCATGGTGTCGTGCTCGATGCGGTACTCGATGTCGCTCACGTGCTGGTTCCTCCGGTCTCGGGTGCCACGTCCGTCGTGACGCCCACGATGATGTCGGGCACAGCCGTGCCCTCCTCGAGTCGGTAGTTCGCCCCGACGATCGCCAGGCGCCCTTCGGCGACGGCTTCGCTGATCAGCTCCGATGAATGCAGGAGCTCGCCGACCGTGTCGCGCAGATGTTCGCGGCCGACCGCATCGGGATCGACCGAGCTGGCCGTCGACCCCGGATCCGCCCGCAGCACGCGCCGCACCGCGGGAACGATCGGAGCTATCAGCCGCCAGATGTGCGGGGGGAGCGCAGGGCTCTCCAGGCTTGTGCTGTCGATCGCGGCCCGTACGGCGCCGCACTCGTCATGGCCGAGCACGACGATCAGCGGGACTTCGAGGACGGCCACCGCGTACTCGAGGCTGCCGATGACCGAGTCGGAGATCACCTGGCCGGCGTTGCGGACCACGAAGAGATCACCGAGACCCTTGTCGAAGATGATCTCAGCGGCGAGTCGCGAATCGGAGCATCCGAACAGCGCTGCGCGGGGTTTCTGGGCGGCGGCGAGCATATGACGACGCTCGACGTCCTGCCTCGGATGACGAGGCTCTCCCGAGACGAAGCGGGCGTTCCCGCGCTGCATCTCTCCCCAGACCTGGCCGGGGGTGGCGCGAGGATTGTCGGTATCGGTGTCGGTCACGATGCTCCCTTTCGCAGCGACTCGATCTGGGCAGTCAGCCCCGTCGCAGCAGTCGCGGCGGTGTCGGCACTGGCCGTGCCGTAAATGAGGACGCGGTCGGGGCCCGCCTGAGTGCTCAGCGCGTATGACACGTTGCCGGCACGCGCGGAGTCTCCGATCCGGTAACGGGTCCACTCGATGCCGTCGATCGAGACCACGCCATCGGAGGATGCGCCACCCAGCATGCGCGCATCCCACGCCGGGTCGGCGTCGAAGCCCTGCGCGACGTTGAGGTAGCCGGGATCGTCTTTCGGTGCGTAGACGACGGTCCAGGTATTGACCGAGTCACCCTTCACCGCTGCTGAGTTCACGGTCCAGGATGCCGGGACCACCGGCACGATCACCGTGCGGTTGTATCCCGACGAGGCTTGACCGGCCACGGCTGCGACATCGATCGGTTCGCCGACCGGCA
>JAHIOK010000329.1 GCA_018895315.1 Actinomycetota bacterium
CGAACCGTTGCCGGCCCAGATCTGTTCGCGGGTCAGACCGTGGCCGAGATAGTCAGCGAATCCCTCGCGCAGCGCCGTGAACTCTCGATCGGGATAGCGATTGACGTCGCGCAATGCGAGGGCGACGGCATCCAGAATGTCGTCAGCGACCTCTTGGGGCACCGCGTGGGTGTTCTCATTCACATTGAGAGCCACGGGCAGTGGAGCCTGGGGAGCGCCGTACGGCGTCATTCCACGCAGGTCTTCACGAATCGGCAGGTGTTCGAGAGCGCTCACCCCTCCCATTCTACGGGCGACCACCACGGTGATCGTCAGTGCGACGCTGCGTACTCCGCAGGGATCGCCAATTGCTGGCCGGGAGTCACGCCGACGCCGCCCAGCGCGTTGAGCCGGACGATTGCGTCGACCACGTCACGCGGATCGGCGCTAGGCGCCACCCGCTCGGCGATCGACCACAGCGACTCACCCGCGCTGACGGTGACCATCGTGAAGGAGCCGGCAGGCGCGCCCGTGTCGAGGGACGCGAGCGCGGCACCCCCACCCAGCACCATCGCCGCGGTCAGAGCGACGATCGCGGGGAGCGCCGCGAGCGAGACGAGCAGCCGCCGACCACGCCGTGTGAGCCGCAGTCGCGTCGAGGAGACGCGAGGGACATCGGGCATGGTTCCGGCGAAGCTGATGGTCGTCATGATTCCTCCTGTGTGGGGAGAGATTCGCATCCGGTTCTCGGCCGGGAGAGCCGGATGCGAACTTCTCTTCCGAAGCTATCTTCGATAGAATGAACTGTCAAGCGCGAGGTCGAAGAAAGTATTGATCGAACGCGACACGCGCGGAACTCCGCGAGATCGACGACGAGACCGGATACCGTTTCGACAAGGACACCCCACCACCGACCTCCGACATTCGAAGACCGCTGCCATCCGGGCAGCGAGACAGGGAGCACGGCTATGAGCGATGCAGCGCATGGCGGACGCGAAAAACCGCAGACGCGACGCCGAAAGAGCCTCAGCGACAAGCAGATGGCGATCCTCGAGGTCATCCAGCGCTCGATCGCCCGCCATGGCTACCCGCCGAGCATGCGCGAGATCGGCGACGCGGTCGACCTGAAGTCACTCTCGAGTGTCACGCACCAGCTCAATCAGCTCGAGCTGAGCGGCTACCTGCGTCGCGACGCAGGCAAGACGCGGGCCATGGAAGTACTGATCGATCTGCCGGGCACCTCGACCGAGAACCCCGACGACGCGGGACCGGTCGTAGGCGATGCCGCCATGGTGCCGCTGGTAGGGCGTATCGCCGCCGGTGTGCCCATCACCGCCGAACAGCACATCGAGGAGATCTTCCCACTGCCGCGCCAGCTCGTCGGCAAGGGCGACTTGTTCATGCTCAAGGTGTCGGGGGAGTCCATGATCGACGCTGCCATCTGCGACGGCGACTGGGTCGTCGTGCGCACGCAGGCGACGGCGAACAACGGCGAGATCGTCGCCGCGATGCTCGACGGCGAGGCCACCGTCAAGACGTTCCGCCAGCGCGACGGCCACACCTGGCTGCTCCCCCGCAACTCCGCGTTCGAACCGATCCTCGGCGACGAAGCGGTCGTCCTCGGCAAGGTCGTGGCGGTTCTGCGCGCCGTCTGAGTTCTCCCGCCTCGGCGAGTGATGTGCCGCCGCGCGGTGTGCGCCACAATGAGCACATCGCCTCGCCGAAGGACGCCGCCATGACCGAGCTCGACACCGCTGCTCTGGCCCGACGTGTTCGCGTTCTCGAAGAAGAGAACGCGCGCCTGTCGGCCGGCACCATTCGCCCGACGAGTGAGTCCCGCTGGACGCGCAGCCGATGGCGCGCGTTCCTCTCGGCGCTGTGCATCGTCATCGCGGCGATCCTGGTGCCGGTCTCGATCGCCAGCGCGTGGACCCGGGTGCAGCTCGTGGACGAGAACGCCTTCGTCGCGACCCTCGCACCGCTCGCCGACGACCCGTCCGTGCAAGCCCTGGTGGTCGACC
>JAHIOK010000330.1 GCA_018895315.1 Actinomycetota bacterium
CGAAGCAGGTGTTCGTCATGACCGACCTGCTCACCAAGACGGGTGAGTCCAAGCTCGTCGCTGCGTGCACGTATCCGCTCACCGGCGTCGGGTGCGTGACCCGCGTCTACACCGACCATGCGGTGTTCGACATCACCGCCGACGGCTTCGCCGTGCGCGAGGCCTTCGGTGGCAACACGCTCGAGAGCCTCGCCGAACTCACGGGACTCACTCTGACGACGGTGGATGTCGCGGCGCAGCCCGACGTGCAGCACTCGGTCGCCGCGGCATCCGAGAAGGGAATCTGACATGACCGCGAGCTTCGTCTACGACGCCGTCCGCACCCCGTTCGGCCGGGCCGGCGGCGCGCTGGCATCGGTGCGCCCCGACGACCTTGCGGCCGTGGTGATGCGCTCGATCGTCGACCGCGCGAGCCTTGACCCCGTCCGCGTCGCCGATGTGATCTTCGGCGACGCCAACCAGGCCGGCGAAGACAACCGCAACGTCGCACGATTCGGGGCGCTCCTGGCAGGCTTTCCGACCTCGGTGACCGGCGTGACGGTGAACCGTCTGTGCGCATCCTCGGTCGAGGCGGTCATCCAGGCGGCGCGCGCTGTCGAGTCGGGAGACGCCGATCTCGTTCTGGCCGGCGGTGTGGAATCGATGAGCCGCGCCCCGTTCGTCGTCGAGAAGTCGCCGAAGCCGTGGCCCGGCGTCGGCAATCAGACGATGTGGAACACATCGATCGGGTGGCGCATGACGAACAAGGCGCTGCCGACGCCCTGGACGATCAGCAACGGAGAGTCGGCCGAGAAGATCGCACGCGAGTGGGGCATCACGCGGGAGCAGCAGGACGCCTTCGCCGTCCGCTCGCATCGACTCGCGGCCGAGGCCTGGGCGGCGGGTGTCTACGACGGCGAGATCGTGCAGGTTCCGGGCGCCGAATTGTCGCGCGACGAGGGCATCCGTGCCGATACGTCCCTCGAGAAGCTCGCGGGACTGAAGGCGCTGTTCGCCGCAGACGGCACGGTCACCGCGGGTAACGCCTCGTCGATCAACGACGGCGCCTCCGCCGTTCTCGTCGGCGCCGAGGGTGCGCTCGACGCCGAACCGCTGGCGCGAATCGCGGGACGCGCGGCGCACGGCGTCGACCCCGACCAGTTTCCGATCGCCCCGATCGAGGCGGCCAACAAGGCGCTCGCCCGCGCGGGAAAGACCTGGGCGGACGTCGATGTCGTCGAACTCAACGAGGCCTTCGCGTCGCAGAGCCTTGCGTGTCTGGCAGGGTGGCCCGAGCTCGACCCCGAGAAGCTCAACGTGCACGGCGGAGCGCTCGCCATCGGGCATCCGCTCGGCGCCTCCGGCGGTCGCATCATCGGTCACGCTGCGCACGAGCTGAAGCGCCGCGGGGGCGGCATCGCGGTTGCGGCCATCTGCATCGGTGTCGGCCAGGGCCTCGCGGTCGTCCTCGAGCGTTAGGTCTCCTCCCGTGCGGCGCGCGCGGGAGGGCGCGGGGCGGGTGTGGATCGCGCGCGGGCCCTACGCGGGCACCGACACCACGGCGCGCAATCGGTGCTGCACGGCATCCAGCCACTGGCCGACGCTGACGCGGGCCTCGGGAGTATCGGGGTAGCGGCAGCGCAGGTGCAGGCCGCTCTCGCCCACGAGGAACCAGATCATCACGCCGTCCGTTTCGATCACGGCCGAGACGTATTGGATGCCGAGGGTGCGGTCCACCTCGGGAAGTCGACGGGAGTCGAGCCACGAGATCGCGAACATCCCGGGCGTGACCAACTCCGCGGCGCGGGGGCCGAGAATCGGGGCGAGCGGATGCGACCCCAGCTGCAGGGCCTCCTTGATCGCGGCGGCACCGGCCCGCGGAGAGGCCTCCGTGCACTCGATCACGGAGTTGGTGATGAACCACCCCACCGCGTGGTGCCAGGGGGCATCGTGTCTGCTGTGCACCGGGAAGACCGCACGCAGCGCCTCGCCGCCGCAGTCCCGCGTGGCCTGTGCCAGAGCGGAGACAGCGAGCGGCGCCATGCGCACGCCGTGGGCGCGCGCGGATGCCTCGAACTCTGCGGTCTCGGCGGCGTCGAGGACGTCGCGCACCTCGACCACCTCCGCTCGAGGGTGTGACAGGTCGCCGAGCGGCAGCGGAAAGCGGGGGAGTACGCCGTCGCCGGCGGCGAGAATGTCGGCCCAGCGGCCGATCACCTCCGGTGGAGCGGGCGGCATCTGTTCGAGCAGCGCAGTGTGGGCGGCGAATGCCGGGACCGGAGTGACGCTCGGCGGTCCGCCCGCGCCGAGGTCATCCAGACACGCGATGAGATCTCGCGCCACGATGAGGAGCGACCACATGTCGAGGTGCGCGTGGTCGCCGCCGATCACGACCGTCGGGGGAGTGTCGTCGTCCGAGGGTGTGATGACGCACAGTCGGTGGGATGGCCGGGCGAACGAGCGGCAGGCTTCGTCGAAGACGGCACGGATGATGTCGCGGGTGAGCTGACCCTCGTCGGCGGAGTGCGGCTCCCACGCGCCGCCGACGATGTCGATCTCGTGCAGGGTGAGGTCGCCCCCCGGGGTGCGGGAATACGCGGTGCGGAAGGTGCCGTGCCGGGCGATCACCGCGGCCCAGGCGGCGGCGAGAGCGTCGAAGGAGGCGAACGCGGGGAGGCGGAAGGCCACCGCCATCCACGAGCCCGGCCGGTCGCCTTGGCTCACGTGCAGACGCTGATCGTACGAGATCGGAAGGGTGCGTCCCGGCCGGTCGTCGACCGCTACGACATAGCTCTGCACCCTGCCCGGGGGAAGGGCCATCTGGGCGACATTGGTGAGACGCATGAGCCGTAGTGTAAA
>JAHIOK010000019.1 GCA_018895315.1 Actinomycetota bacterium
CGGCGCCGACGTGCGCGAATACGGCGTCCTGCCCACGGGAGACCTGGCCGGAGGAAACTTCCTGCGTCCGGCGATCGTCGTCGACCCCGACCCCGCGCTCCGTGTCGTCACCCAGGAGCAGTTCGGGCCCGTGATCCCGATCATTCCGTTCGACAGCGAAGACGAGGCCGTCACCCTGGCGAACGACACGTGGGCCGGCCTCTGCGGCTCCGTCTGGACCGGTTCACCGGAATCTGCCACCCGCGTCGGTTCGCAGCTCGTCTGCGGCTACGTCTGGGTAAACGATCACGGCGCCACGCGACTCGACCTGCGCGCGCCCTTCGGCGGCATGAAGCAGTCGGGCATCGGACGCGAACAGGGAATCGAAGGCATCCGCGCATTCCAGGACACCCGCTCGATCGCCACGATCGACCCTGAGGCGCTCGCCGCGATGGCGCACTGACGGGCGCGCATGCGAATCGCGGTGATCGGCCTCGGTGAGGCCGGTGCGACCTATGCCCGGGGGCTGCAGGAGCGCGGCGCAGACGTGGTCGGATTCGATGTGCGCCTCGAACTCCACGATGTGCGGTCGGCGAGCTCTGCGGCAGAAGCGGCGTCGGGCGCGGATGTCGTGCTCAGCCTCGTGCGGGCGGATGCCGCACTCGGGGTCGCGGGTGAGGTGGCTCCGGTGCTCGGCGACGCGGTGTTCGCCGACCTCAACACCGGGTCCGCGGCCCTCAAGCTCGAACTCGAGGGCGTGATCGGGGATTCCTTCGCCGACGTCGCGGTGATGGCTCCGGTGGCCCGCGCAGGCGTGCACACCCGATTGCTCACGAGCGGGCCGGGCGCGACGCGTTTCGAGGAGGCCGTCTCGGGCTTCGACGTACCCATCGAGCTCGTCAGCTCGACCTCCGGGGATGCTGCGGGCCTCAAGCTGCTGCGGAGCGTTTTCGTGAAGGGGCTCGCGGCCGTCGCGTTCGAGGCCTATGTGGCAGCCGATCAGCGCGGAGTCGGCGACTGGATCCTCGCCGAGATGGCCGGCGAACTTGGGCCCGACGGCGCAGAGCTCATCGAGCATCTCCTCGCCGGCACCCGTCGCCATGCGGAGCGTCGGCTGCACGAGATGCAGGCCGCCCGCGAGCACCTCGCCTCGGTCGGCACCCCGACCTGGATGACCGAGGCCTCCGCGCACTGGCTCGAGCGCATCGCCGCCGACAGCGAGGCCTGAAACCCTCGGCTCGTTCCCAGGGTTCGAGGAAGTACGGTCGAAGGTA
This sequence comes from Actinomycetota bacterium, assembly GCA_018895315.1. Lineage (GTDB taxonomy): Bacteria > Actinomycetota > Actinomycetes > Actinomycetales > Microbacteriaceae > Microbacterium. The sequence continues at coordinate 1,254 of JAHIOK010000019.1, forward strand.
CCCCCCACCCGGACGAACGAGGTACCGCTATGTCCACCCCCACCCACGGTCGACGCGGTCGTCGCGGCACGCAAGAAGGCCCGCGCGCGAGCTTTCGTCAGCTTCTGCCGTTCCTGTTCGAGCACAAGCGCGTGCTGGTCGTCGTCGCGATCCTGAGCATCGTCGGGGCCGCGGCATCGCTGGCTCAGCCTCTGCTGGTCGGCCAGGTCATCGCACGCGTGCAGGCGAACACACCGCTCGGGATGCTGGTCTGGGCCATTGTCGCGCTGGTGGTCGTGGCATCGCTCATCTCGGGCTACCAGCACTATCTTCTGCAGCGCACCGGCACAGCGGTCGTCTATTCCAGCCGACGGCAGCTGATCGCGCGCATCCTGCACTTGCCGATCCGCGAGTTCGATGCACGGCGCACGGGCGATCTCGTCTCTCGCGTCGGCACCGACACGACGCTGCTCTACGCGGTGCTCACGCAGGGACTCGCGGATGCCGTGGGCAACTCCCTGCTCTTCGTCGGCGCTCTGATCGCGATGGCGATCATCGACCCGGTCTTGCTAGGACTCATCGTGATCGTCCTCGGCGGGTCGGTGCTCGCCGTCGTGACTCTGAGCGGCCGTATCCGCACGGCGACCCGCGAACAGCAGGACAAGGTGGGCGAGCTCACTTCGGGGGTCGAGCGCGCGATCGGTTCGATCCGCACGGTGCGCGCCGCAGGGGCGACCGAGCGCGAGGTCGCCAACATCTCGGGCATCGCGACCGACGTCTACGACGTCGGAGTGCGCATCGCGAAGGTCTCATCCCTCGTCGTGCCGGTGGCCGGGATCGCGCTGCAGGTCTCCCTCCTGGTGGTGCTCGGGGTCGGCGGTCTCCGGGTGGCTTCGGGGGCGATCGA
>JAHIOK010000331.1 GCA_018895315.1 Actinomycetota bacterium
GCGCCTCGTCGTCGAAACCCACAACGCCGGCGGCGACAGCCTGATCGCCGACCTCGTCGCGGCGCAGGGCGCCGGCGCCGAGATCACCGATCATGAGATCGCCTCACTCTGCTACAGCCTGCTCTTCGCCGGACACGAGACCACCACGACGCTCATCGCCAACTCGCTGCGGGTGCTGCTCGGGCACCGCGAGGCGTGGGACGCGATCGTCGCCGATCCCACCCGCATTCCGTCGGCGATCGACGAGGTGCTGCGTTACAGCGGCTCGATCGTCGCCTGGCGGCGCAAGGCGCTGCGCGACACCGAGATCGGGGGAGTGAAGATCCCCGAGGGTGCCGGCATCCTGCTGGTCATGGGCTCGGCCAACCGCGACGAAGAGGTCTTCGCGCATCCGGACGTGTTCGACATCGACCGCACGGACGCCCGCAACCACATGTCGTTCGGCTACGGCATCCACTACTGCCTCGGCAACATGCTCGCCAAGCTCCAGGACCGAATCGTGCTCGAAGAGACCGCCGCGGCCGTGCCGAGCCTGCGCCTGACCGGCGCCCCCATCGCGTTCGGCGAGAACCTCTCGTTCCGCGTGCCCACATCCGTCCCCGTCACCTGGGAGGCCTGACATGTCAGAACGCCTGTTCATCCGCTTCTTCGACGAGACCGGTGCCGCGCCGATCGAGCTGCTCGGAGGCAAGTGCGCCTCGCTGGTCGCACTGACCACTGCCGGGATGCCGGTCCCCCCGGGATTCGCGATCACCACCGATGCCTACACGGCGTTCATCGAGAGCTCCGGCATCGCAGACGACATCCACGCCCTCCTGAACTCGATCGACCCCGACGACGTCGCGAGCATCGACGCGGTATCGGCGCAGATCCGCGACGAGATCCTGAAGCGCCCGGTTCCGCTCGCGATCCACGACGAGTTCTCGGAAGCGTACGCCGAGCTGCAGTCGCGATTCGCCGCCGAGACCCCCGTCGCGGTGCGTTCGTCCGCGACCGCCGAGGATCTGCCCGACGCGAGCTTCGCGGGGCAGCAGGACACGTACCTCTGGCTCGTCGGCCGCGACGAGGTCGCCGAGCACGTCCGCCGGTGCTGGGCTTCGCTCTACACGTCCCGGGCGATCGTGTACCGCTTGCGGGCCGGGATCCCGAACCAGGGACTGTCGATGGCCGTCGCCGTCCAGAAGATGGTCGATGCCAAGACCGCCGGCGTCGCGATGACCGTGGACCCGTCCAACGGCGACCGCTCGACGATCGTGATCGACGCAGCATGGGGCCTCGGCGAACTGGTCGTGTCCGGTCTGGTGACCCCCGACAACCTGCACGTCGACAAGGTGATGCTCACGATCTCGGCCGAGCACCTCGGTGACAAGCACATCGAGCTCGTTCCGGATGCCGAAGCCCGCGGCATCCGCGAACGCGAGGTCGAGCCCGAACGCCGCAGTATCCGCTCCCTCACCGACGCCGAGGTGACCCTGGTCGCGGCGATGGCCAAGCGTGCTGAGAAGCACTTCGGCACCCCCCAGGACATCGAGTGGGCGATAGACCGGGGCCTGCCCGAGGGCGAGAACCTGCTGCTCCTGCAATCCCGCCCTGAGACCGTCTGGACGTCGAAGGCGAACGAGATGACGCCGACGACCTCGGGCTTCGGCATCGCCAGCATCACCCAGTCGCTCATGGCCCAGATCGGCCGCTGAACTCTCTACGAAAGGACCCGACAATGTCACAGGCGACAGCTGTCATCGCACCGGTGAAGAACTCCTTCCCGAGCCCCTACGAGCAGCCAGCACCCGCCGGCGCCGAGGGGTGGAAGGACCTCTACGCCTACAACCTGGTCTTCCAGGACAACCGCCGCGAGATCGAGGAGGCGAAGTTCTGGTTCTGCGACAGCCAACACTGGCCCACGGTCACCAAGCCATTCGAGACCATCGGGTTCGAGTTCGCGGTCGGCTGCCTGGGGCAGTACAACTCCCGGCAGTTGCTGATCCCGACCGCGAACGGCATCGAGTACCGCATCCACAACGGGTACGTGTTCATGTCGCCGGTGGCCGTCGACCCCCAGCACATCGAGGCGCGCGTGCCGCAGTTCATGGAGCGCGCCGGCCACTACTTCCAGAACTGGGAGAGCCTGCTGCAGAACTGGCACACCAAGCTCAAGGCGACGATCGACGAGCTCGAATCGATCGAGTTCACCGCCTTGCCGGACGCGATCGCGCTCGAGGATGTGCTGAGCGGCAAGGGCACTGGCCCCGCGACCGAGCTTCTCGGCGACTACGACCGGCTCATCGCGCTGGCTTACCGCGCGTGGCAGTACCACTTCGAGTTCCTCAACCTCGGGTACGTCGCCTACCTCGACCTCTTCATGTTCTGCAAAGAGATCTTCCCGCGCATCCCCGACCAGGCGATCGCCACGATGGTGCAGGGCGTCGACATGGAGCTGTTCCGCCCCGACGACGAGCTCAAGAAGCTCGCGAAGATCGCCGTCCGCGACGGCCTGGTCGCCCACTTCGCCGACACGTCGGATGCCGCAGCCCTGCTCGCTGCGATCGCCGCGGACCCCGCCGGAGCGGAGTGGTCGCAGACGTGGGCCGACGCCCAGGACCCGTGGTTCAACTTCACCACCGGCAACGGGTTCTACGCGCACGACGAGTACTGGCGGGACGTGCCCGAGACGCCTCTCGCATTCATCAAGGGCTACATCGAGCGCCTGCAGAACGGCGCCGACATCGACCGCCACGTCGACGTCCTCGTCGCCGAGCGCGACCGCATCACCGACGAATACGCAGAGCTGTTGAGCGGTGACGTGCTCGGGACCTTCCACGGCAAGCTGGGCCTGGCCCGCACGGTGTATCCGTACGTCGAGAACCACAACTTCTACATCGAGCACTGGACGATGGGGGTGTTCTGGCGCAAGGCCCGGCAGCTGTCGGCCGTGCTGTGCGCACAGGGCTTCTGGCCGCAGTCGAACGACATGTTCTACCTGCGACGCGACGAGGTGCGCGAGACCCTGTTCGACTACATCAACGGCTGGATGGTCGGCGCCCCGGCGATCGGTCCGGACTATTGGCCGGCCGAGATCGACCGCCGCCGCGGCATCGTCGACGCCCTCTCGACCGCGCGTCCGCAGCCGGCGCTCAACACCCCGCCCGCAGTGATCACCGAGCCCTTCACCCTGATGCTGTGGGGCATCACCGACGACCAGATCCAGAACTGGCTCGGCAAGGGCGACGTGCCCGAGGGCACGCTCAAGGGCATGGCGGCCTCGCCCGGCATCGCAGAGGGGCCGGCGCGCGTCATCTCGAGCGCTGACCAGCTCGCCGACGTGCAGGAGGGCGAGATCCTCGTCGCCCCCGTCACCGCGCCGTCGTGGGGACCGATCTTCGGCAAGATCCGCGCGACGGTCACCGATATCGGCGGCATGATGAGCCACGCCGCGATCGTCTGCCGCGAATACGGGATGCCGGCGGTCACCGGCACCGGCACGGCGTCGTCCGAGATCCGTACGGGGCAGATGCTCCGGGTCGACGGCAACTCCGGCACTGTCACCATCCTGGACTGAGGCGCACCCATGACCAGCGACACCACGACAGGCCCCCGCACTGTCCTCGTGACGGGCGCGGCGGGCGGGCTCGGACGAACCTTCGCAGAGGCGTTCGCGCGCCGCGGCGACGTCGTGGTGATCGCCGACATCGACCGCGCGGGGGCCGAGCGCGCGGCATCCGAGCTCTCCGCAGGCGGACTGACGGTCGTCGGCACCGGTGTGGACGTGACGGATGCCGCATCCACAGCCACCCTCGCGGCGCTGGCGGCGGCATCCGGCACCGGCGGTATCGACGTCGTGATCAACAACGCCGCGATCTATGCGACCCTCACCCGGTCTCCGTTCGAGGACATCGACGAGGCCGAGTGGGACCGCGTGATGGCGGTCAACCTCAAGGGCCCCTGGCTCGTCGCCCGCGCGTGCTCGCCGGTGCTCAACGGCGGCGCCCGGATCGTCAACATCTCGTCTGCCACGGTCATGAGTGGATCGGCGCAGTGGGCGCACTATGTCGCGAGCAAAGCCGGCGTGATCGGGCTGACACGCGTGCTCGCGAAAGAGCTCGGCCCACGCGGCATCACCGTGAACGCCGTCGCGCCGGGCTTCACCCTCACCGAGGCCAGCCACAGCCTGATCGCGGATGCCGAGTCATACGGCATCGAGCGCGGCTCGATCAAGCGGCCCATCCAGCCCGACGACATCGTCGGTGCCGTCCTGTTCCTCGCGAGCCCCGACGCGGCGTTCGTCACCGGTCAGACGCTCGTCGTCGACGGTGGCCGGCAGTTCCTCTAGATCCCCGACGCAGATTTCCAGTTCAGGAGAAGACATGAGCATCATCGAGACTCCCGCGCGAGAAGCCGCGCAGCTCGACAGCACGCACAGCCTCGTCGTGTACACCGCCCAAGGCGGCGGGGTCACGACCATCACGGGACGGCCCGGCGACTCCATCATGGAGACCGCGGTGCGCAACGGCGTGCCCGGCATCGTCGGAGAATGCGGCGGCAGCCTGTCGTGCGCGACGTGCCACGTCTTCGTCGCCGACGACACGCTCGACCTGGTCGGAGGCCCCGGAGATCTCGAGGACGAGATGCTCGACGGCACCGCGGTCGACCGGGAAGAGAACTCGCGGCTGTCGTGCCAGATCAAGCTGCAGGCTGGCTGCGAGTACCACGTGACCACTCCGCGGGAGCAGCTATGAGCGCCGCGCCCGCAGCCACGCTGATCGTCGGCGCATGCCAGGCGGGAGTCCAGCTCGCCTCGGTCATGCGCGAACTCGGCGACACCGAGCCGATCGTACTGGTCGGTGAGGAAAACCATCGTCCCTACCAGCGGCCCCCGCTGTCGAAGGGCTGGATCAAGGGCGAACTCGAGCCCGACGATGTGATCCTGCGCACGCGTGAGTGGTTCGCCGACCGCGGCATCCAGCTCGTCACCGGGGACCGCGTCGTGACGATCCAGCGCGGGGCCGACGGCGCGGGTACAGCGACGACCGAGGGCGGGCGCACGATCGATTTCACCCGTCTCGCTCTGACCACGGGCGCCGCCGTCCGCCGGCTGCCGTTACCGGGCACCGACTATCGCGGGGTGCACTACCTGCGTGATGCGGACGACGCGATCAGCCTCGAGGGTGCGATGCGCGACCCCGCGAAACAGCGGGTCGTCGTGATCGGCGGAGGCTTCATCGGACTCGAGACCGCCGCGGTCGCGCGTGGGCTCGGCAAGACCGTCACCGTCCTCGAAGCCGCACCCCGTCTGGTCGGGCGCGTCGTCGCCGAAGAGACCAGCGCGTTCTACCTCGGCGCTCACCGGCGCCGCGGCACCGAGGTCGTCCTGAGCGCCCGCATCGCCCGCATCGTCGGCGATGACGGCTCCGTCGCCGGCGGCAAAGGCGCCGTGACCGGAGTCGAGATGGAGGACGGCACGATCGTCCCGGCCGACCTCGTCGTGATCGGCATCGGCGTGATCCCCCGCGTCGAGCTGGCGGACCAGCTCGGTCTCGAGGTCGATGGCGGCATCTCCGTCGACGAGGCGTGCCGTACCTCCGACGGCCGCACGGTCGCGGCGGGCGACTGCGCGCTGATGCCCAACCCGTACCCGCTGGGCGTGGGGGGCAACATCCGTCTCGAGAGCGTCAATAACGCGTTCGAGCAGGCCAAAGTGGCCGCCGCGACGCTGCTCGGTCAGGAGGCCGTGTACTCCGGAGTGCCGTGGTTCTGGTCGGACCAGGCCGACCTCAAGCTGCAGATCGCCGGTCTGTCGACCGGGTACGACCAGGTCGTGGTGCGCGGTGAGCCGTCGAGCGAGAAGTTCTCGGTCCTCTACTACCGCGACGGGCAGCTCATCGCCGCCGACTGCATCAACCACCCCGTGGAGTTCCTGGCGATCCGCCACGCGCTCGGCCGGGGAGCGAACGTACCGCCCGACGCGGCCACCGATACGGGTGTTCCGCTGAAGAAACTGATCGTCGAGCCCGCAGCCGCGGTCCTCGCCTGAACCGGAGATCCGCGATGACACTCCCCACCGCAGTGCCCGCCGACACCTCGCCGATCTCGGCCTGGGGGTCCGGCGATGACCTCGACCCGCTCTGGCGGTCGATCGTCGTCGAGTCCCGCGCACGCGCGAACGACATCCACCTGCCGATCTCGTTCGCGTTCGCCGAGCGCTTGTGCGATGCGTACCCCGAGGCCGACTCGCTCGTCGTGCGGGTCGCGATCCTGCTGCACGATACCGGGTGGGCGCGCGTGGACGAGTCGCGCATCATCAGCGAAGGATTCAGTGGCGACTGGCGCCAGGCCGACGTGCGCTACGAGCACGAGCGGCACGGCTGCGTGATCGCCCGCGACGTCCTGCCTCCGCTCGGATACGACGACGCGTTCATCACGCGCGTGACCGACATCATCGACGGACACGACACCCGACCCGAGTCGCACTCGATCGAAGACAGCCTCGTGCGCGACGCCGATCGGCTGTGGCGGTTCACGCCCGCCGGCATCGCCCTGGCCTCGGGCTGGTTCGGCCAGACCCCCGCCGAGTACTGCCGGCGCCTGCGGTCGGAGATCATTCCCGAGTTGCTCACCGAAGCGGCGGTGCTCATGGCGGATGCCGAACTCAGTCGCTCCGAATCGCTCCTGAAGACGGACCAGCTGTCGTGACGGCGATCGTTCAGACGGACCCGGTCGAGCGGATGCGGGCGCGGCATCGCACCGCGGCCACCGACGTGCCCTACGCCGAGGTCACCACTCTGCGCATCGGCGGCGAGGACGTGCGCTCGAGTGGAGCCGCACTGCCCGTCGTCGACCCGACGACCGGCGAGCAGTGGGGCTCGGTTCCCGA
>JAHIOK010000332.1 GCA_018895315.1 Actinomycetota bacterium
AGTGGTCCACCCACGAGTGGTCGGGATCGCCCTACGGCCGGGTGCTGCACTTCGGCATCCGCGAGCACGCGATGGGCGCAATCATCAACGGCATCGTGCTGCACGGCCCGACCCGGCCGTTCGGCGGTACCTTCCTGATCTTCAGCGACTACATGCGCCCCCCGGTGCGCCTGGCCGCGCTGATGAACGTGCCCTCGATCTTCGTCTGGACGCACGACTCGGTCGCGCTGGGCGAAGACGGCCCGACCCACCAGCCGGTCGAGCAGATCGCGACGTTGCGGGCGATCCCCAACTTCGCGCTCGTACGTCCGGCGGACGCCAACGAGACCGCGGTGGTGTGGCTCGAACTGCTCCGGCGTCACGCCGGCCCCGCGGGCATTGCGCTCACGCGGCAGAACATTCCGGTGTTCGCCCGCGGCGAGGGTGAGGCCTCGGGAGAGACCTTCGCGTCGGCCGAGCACGCCACGCGCGGTGCGTACGTGCTCGCCGAGGCGCCGAACGGCACGCCCGACGTGATCCTGATCGCGACCGGATCCGAAGTGCAGCTGGCCGTCGAGGCCCGCACGGTCCTCGCGGCCGACGGCATCAACGCCCGCGTCGTCTCGGTTCCCTCCCTCGAGTGGTTCGACGAGCAGGATGCCGCGTACCGCGAGTCGGTGCTCCCGAAGGCGGTCACGGCTCGTGTCTCCGTCGAGGCAGGCATCGCCCTTCCGTGGCGAGGCCTCGTGGGCGATCGCGGACGTTCGGTCTCCATCGAGCACTTCGGCGCCTCCGCCGACTACAAGACCCTGTTCCAGAAGTTCGGCATCACCACCGACCACGTCGTGGAAGCGGCGCGCGAGACCCTCAAGGAGAACGCATGAGCACCCCGACCGCAGACCTATCCGCCGCGGGCGTCAGCATCTGGCTCGACGACCTGTCGCGTCAGCGCATCACGACCGGCAACCTGCAGGAGCTCATCGACACGCGCAACGTCGTCGGTGTGACCACGAACCCGACGATTTTCCAGGGTGCGATCTCCGCGGGCATCGGCTACGAAGAGGCCATCGCCGCACAGGCATCCGCTGGCGCCTCCGCCGACGACACGATCTTCGCGCTGACCACCACAGACGTGCGCGACGCGTGCGACATCTTCCGCCCGATCTACGACGCCACGAACGGCGTCGACGGACGCGTGTCCATCGAGGTCTCTCCCGACCTGGCGCACGACACGGATGCCACCATCGCCCAGGCGAAGGAGCTCCACGCGGCGGTCGACCGACCCAACGTGCTGATCAAGATTCCTGCCACGAAGGCCGGTCTGCCGGCGATCACCGAGGCCATCGCCTCGGGCATCAGCGTCAATGTGACCCTGATCTTCAGCCTCGAGCGCTATGCCGACGTCATCGACGCTTACCTGGCGGGCCTCGAGCGCGCGCGCAGCGCCGGCTTCGACCTGTCGACCATCCACTCGGTCGCCTCGTTCTTCGTGTCGCGCGTCGACACCGAGGTCGACAAGCGACTGAAGGCGATCGGCTCCGAGGAGGCGACCGCACTGCTGTCGAAGGCGGGCATCGCCAACGCGCGCCTGGCCTATGAGCTGTTCGCCGAGAAGTTCGGCGCCCCGCGCGCGGTCGACCTGGTGAAGCTCGGCGCGAACCCGCAGCGACCGCTCTGGGCCTCGACCGGTGTCAAGGACCCGGCCCTGCCCGACACGCTGTATGTCACCGAGCTGGTGGCCGAGGGCACCGTCAACACGATGCCGGAGAAGACGCTCCAGGCAACCTTTGACCACGGTGTGGTCGAAGGTGACACCATCACGGGCAACTACGCCGATGCTCACGCGGTCATCGCCGGCCTCGCGTCGGTGGGCGTCGATGTCGCGGATGTCACGCAGCTGCTCGAGGACGAAGGTGTCGAGAAGTTCATCGCTTCGTGGCACGATCTTCAGCAGACCGTGACCGACGCCCTCGCCGCCTCCCCCGAGGTCGCTCGTTGAGCTTCGACATCCACGTCACCGGCCACGTCAAGTCGGTCGTCGATGAGGTCCTGCCGGGTCTCGTCGCCGACCTCGTGGCCTCCGGCGTCACGGCCGGGGATCCGAGCCTGTGGGGTCCCGAGGCCGAGGCCGAGGCATCCCGCCGTCTCGGCTGGGTGCAGGCGGTCTCCGTTTCGCGCCCGCTCGTCGCGGAGATCGAGGAATTGCGCGCCCAGCTCGTCGCTCGCGGCGTCACCCGGGTCGTGCTCGCGGGAATGGGCGGCTCGTCGCTCGCTCCCGAGGTCATCGCCCAGACCGCGGGTGTGCCGCTCGTGATTCTCGACTCGACCGCCCCGGGCCAGGTGCTCGCCGCGATCGACGGCGATGCCGAAGCCGGCGGTCTCGCGCAAACCGTGCTCGTCGTGTCGTCGAAATCGGGATCGACGGTCGAGACCGATTCGGCCAAGCGCGCGTTCGAGGCTGCATTCCGCGACCTCGGCCTCGATCCGGTCGAGCACATCGTCGTCGTCACCGATCCGGGATCCCCGCTGGATGTCGGCGCGCGCGCCGCCGGATACCGCGTCTTCACGGCGGATCCGAGCATCGGCGGACGGTACTCGGCACTGTCGGCATTCGGCCTCGTGCCGACCGGGCTCGCCGGAGCCGATATCGGCGAAATACTCGACGAAGCCGAAGCGACTCTCCTCGAGGTCGCAATCGACAGCCCGGAGAACCCCGCTCTCGTGCTCGCCGCCGCGATCGCGGGCGGTTCGCCGCGCCGCGACAAGCTCGGCCTGATCACCGACGGAACACACATCATCGGCCTGCCGGACTGGATCGAGCAGCTCGTGGCGGAGTCCACGGGCAAGCAGGGCACCGGAATCCTTCCGGTCGTCATGCTGCCGGTCTCCCCCGAGGTCGAGAACGTGCCCGCCGATCTGCAGATCCTGCGACTGGTCGACGAAGCCAACGAGTTCCACTTCTTCGACCGTCACGAAGGCGAGATCCTCGTCAGCGGTTCGCTCGGCGCACAGTTCATCGTCTGGGAGTACGCCACGGCGATCGCCGGACGGATGCTGGGAATCAACCCGTTCGATCAGCCCGATGTGGAATCGGCGAAGACGGCGACCCGCGGCCTCCTCGAATCCCAGCCCACTGCGTCGGCCCCGGCCTTCACGGTGGACGGCGTCGAGGTTCGGGTATCCGACCCTGCGCTGGCTGCCTCCGGGACGATCGCCGGAGTGCTCGACGCACTGTGGGC
>JAHIOK010000333.1 GCA_018895315.1 Actinomycetota bacterium
CTGGCTCGTCGGCGCGGTCACCCCGGGAAAGCTCGTGGATTCCTCAGCGATCATGGCGATCCCCGGGTAGCGCTTGTAGGCGGTGGCGTTGACCTCCTGCAGGAAGCCGATGGCCTCGAGGTTCTCGCGTCCGCCGTAGACGTTCGGCGCCCACTCTCCTTCTTCGCGGGAGTAGTCCAGGTAGAGCATCGACGCGACGGCATCCACGCGAAGCCCGTCGACGTGGAACTCCTCGAACCAGTACAGCGCGTTCGCCACCAGGAAGTTGCGGACCTCGCTGCGACCGTAGTCGAAGATCAGCGTGCCCCAGTCCTTGTGCTCACCGCGACGGGGATCGGCATGTTCGTAGAGCGGTTCGCCGTCGAAGCGCGCCAGGGCGAACGCGTCCTTCGGGAAGTGGCCCGGCACCCAGTCCATGATGATGCCGATGCCCGCCTGATGCAGGCGGTCGAACAAGTAGCGCAGATCGTCGGGCTGACCGAAGCGACTGGTCGGGGCATAGTAGCCCGAAACCTGATACCCCCACGACCCACCGAAGGGGTGCTCGGACAGCGGGAGGAATTCGATGTGCGTGAATCCCTGTGCGGTGACGTAGTCGATGAGCTCATCGGCGGCATCCCGGTACGAAAGCCCCGGACGCCACGATCCGAGATGCACTTCATAGATCGACATCGGAGAGGACACCGGAGTGGACGCCGCACGCGCGGCCAGCCACGCATCGTCTCCCCACGTGTACGCAGAATCGGTGACGACCGAGGCGGTTGCGGGCGGAACCTCGGCGAGGCGCGCCATCGGGTCCGCCTTGAGGATCCAATCGCTTCCACGGGTGAGGATCTCGAACTTGTAGGCCGTGCCGGCACCGATGCCGGGCACGAAAAGCTCCCAGACGCCGCTCCCGCCCATCGAACGCATCGCGTGACCTTGACCGTCCCAGCTGTTGAAGTCGCCGACGACGCGGACGGCCCGGGCGTTGGGCGCCCAGACCGTGAAGGCGGTACCGGTCGAGCCGTCGTCGTCGCGCACGTGGGCACCGAGAACGCGCCAGAGCTCTTCGTGGCGACCCTCGGCGATCAGGTGCAGATCGAGCTCGCCGATGGTCGGCGGGTGCCGGTAGGGATCGTCGGCGAAGAATTCGGATCCGTCGTCGTACGCGGTGCGCAACTCGTACGCGGCAACGGGACCTGGGTAGGTGCCTTCCCAGATGCCTGCGCGCACATGTACGAGGGCCACCTCGGTGCCGTCGACGAAGACGCCCGCCACGCTCTTCGCAAGCGGCCGTCGTGCGCGGATCGTGGTGACCGGCGCGCCGTCGGCATCCTCCCCGGGATGGATGCCGAGCACACTGTGGGGGGCGTGATGCGACCCCGTCGCTACGGTGTCGAGCAGGGTGCCATCGAGACTCGTCATCGAGACTCCTTCACGTGCAGAATATGGACAGGTTCAGCGAATGCGTCGAGACGCACGAAATTGTGATCCGACCAGGTCCACTGAGCACCGGTGATCAGGTCTTCCACCTGGAACGGTTCACCGGGCGCCACGCCCCACAGCCGTGTGTCGAGGTGGACCATCGTCTGGCGAACCGAGTGCGGGTCGACGTTCGCGATGACGATGATCGTGTCGGCCACGCCGTCGGGCGACAGCGGGGCAGCGAGGTGCTTCGAGTAGACGAGCACGGCGTCGTCGTCGCTCCAGTGCGCCGAGAAATTGCGGAGCTGGCGCAGAGCCGGGTGAGCACGGCGTATTTCGTTCAGCCGGCGAAGGTAGGGCGCGAGTGAGTCGCCGGACGCCTCGGCTCCGACCCAATCACGCAGCTTGTACTCGTACTTCTCGTTGTCGATGTTCTCTTCCGACCCGGGGCGCGCGACATTCTCGTACAGCTCGTACCCGGCGTAGACGCCGTAGGTAGGCGCTCCGGTGGCGGCGATCGCGGCGCGGATCTTGTACGCGGGACGTCCGCCGAACTGGAGGAATTCGGTGAGGATGTCGTGGGTGTTGACGAAGAGATTCGGCCGCAGGAAGTCGGCCGTCTCGGTGGAGAGCCCGGTCAGGAATTCCTCCAGCTCGAGCTTCGAGTTGCGCCACGTGAAATAGGTGTAAC
>JAHIOK010000334.1 GCA_018895315.1 Actinomycetota bacterium
CACACCCGGTGTGCGCCACACGGTGTGGTCTCGCAGACGCGGTGTGGTTTCGGCTGGGGCGGCGCGGCGGCGACGCCGTAGGCGTGACCGCAGGGCGGGGGCTAGAGGCGGCCGGCCACCTTCAGCTCGAGGTAGCGGTCGGCGATGCGCGGGGGCAGATCCTCCGGGGACGCCGCGATCGCTTCGGCACCGGCGCGGCCCATGGTCTGGGCCACCCGGGTCGCATCGCGCAGTGCGCGCTCGGCTGCGGCGGCGCGGTAGACGTCGTCGGCGGTGGCGCGGTGTGCCGCGGCATCCACGAGTCCCGTATCGGTAGCGGTTCCCACGAGCACATGCGCGCGGCGGCTGAGACGGGGGAGCGACCCGAGGAATCCGCGCGCGGACTCCGGCGCATCCTGGGCCGTCAGCAGCACCACGAGTGACGGGCGCGAGGTCATGGCCCGCACTTCGGCGAACGCGCCATCCCAGTCGGTGTCGATCAGCTGGGGTTCGACGGAGGCCATCGCATCGACCATCGCAGGCAGGAGCGCTGTCCCGTCGAGGCGGGTGACGCGCGCGCGAGGAACGCGGTCGAACATCACGAGGTGCACGTGGTCCCCGGCCCGGGTGGCGAGTGCCGAGAGCAGGAGTGCCGCTTCCATCGAAGCGTCCAGTCGCACTCCGTCCCCGACGCGCGCCGCCGATGTGCGCCCGGTGTCGATGACGATCACGACGTGGCGGTCACGCTCGGGGCGCCACGTGCGCAGCATCGTCGAGCCCGCACGGGCGGTTGCGCGCCAATCGATCGAGCGCACGTCATCGCCCCGCACGTATTCGCGGAGACTGTCGAACTCGGTGCCCTGGCCTCGCACGTGCACGCTCGTGTTGCCGTCGAGCTCACGCAGCCGCGCCAGGCGCGACGGCAGATGACGGCGCGACGTGAACGGTGGCAGCACCCGCACCGCACCGCGCGAGGCGAGCAACACCTGGCGCCCCGCGATGCCGAGCGGGCCGAGCGCCCGCACCACGACGAACTCCGAGGCGAGCTCGCCCCGACGCCGCGGCAGCAGCGGGACGACGAACCGGCGCGCCTCGCCGGACGGGATGTCGATGTTCAGACGCTCCTCGGGAGCTCCGGCGGTGGGCTGCCACGCATCCCGTGCCGCACCCCGCAGCCGTCGTGGCCCTGCGTTGCGCAGCAGGAGCTCGGTTTCGACCGGTTCGCCGAGGCGTGCGCGAGACGGGATGCCGCGCTCCACTCGCAGTGTCCGCGGGTCGGCGGCCGCCGCGATGTCCATTCCCACCGCGGCGACGCACAGCGCCAGCCACCCTGCGGCCGCCACCCAGGCGTCAACGCCTGCGGTGCTGAGCAGCACGACGGACACCACGCCGAGACCGACGAGGAGGGGAAGACGTCCGGTGGCGAACACAGGCTAGATCGGAACGCGGGTCTGCTGCAGCACCGAGGTCAGGATCGCGTCGACCGAGACGCCTTCGAGCTCGGCCTCGGGACGCAGCCGGATGCGGTGACGCCACGTCGGAACGAGCATCGTCTGCACATGGTCGGGTGTGATCGCGGGGTATCCGCCGAGCCAGGCCCAGGCCTTGGATGCGGCGAGCAACGCCGTCGAGGCGCGAGGGCTCACACCGAGCTCGACCGACGGGCTCTGCCGAGTGGCACGGGCGAGGTCGACGATGTAGCCGAGCAGGTCGTCGGAGGCGTCGACGGCTGCCGCGGCCCGCTGTGCGGCATGGATCTCGGCGATCCCGACGACGGCGTGGAGGCCGGCCGCCTCGAGTTCGCGGGGCTGGAAGCCCGAGGCATGCCGGCGGAGCACGGCGAACTCGGCGTCCCGTGCGGGGATGTCGACGACGAGCTTCAGCATGAACCGATCGAGCTGTGCCTCCGGGAGAGAGTACGTGCCCTCGTGCTCGACGGGGTTCTGCGTCGCGGCCACCAGGAACGGATCGGGCAGCGGCCGCGTGACGCCGTCGGTGGAGACCTGGCGCTCCTCCATGGCCTCGAGCAGCGCGGACTGGGTCTTCGGAGGCGTGCGGTTGATCTCGTCGGCGAGCACCACGTTCGCAAAGACCGGCCCCTCACGGAACTCGAACTCGCCGGAGCGCGCGTCGTAAACCAAAGAGCCCGAGACATCACCCGGCATCAGGTCGGGAGTGAACTGGATGCGGGTGGTCTCCAGCCCGAGCGCACGGCTGAAGGACCGCACCAGCAGCGTCTTCGCGACCCCCGGTACTCCCTCCAGCAGCACGTGCCCGCGCGCGACGAGTGCGATCAGCAGGCCCGTTACTGCGCCGTCCTGTCCGATCACGGCCTTGCCGATCTCGAGGCGGACACGGTGCATCGCTTCCCGCAGCGCGGCGTCATCCAGCGCGGCGCCGGCGTGGGGCGGAACGCGCTCGCTGTGCAGCGGATCGGTCATGGTGTGCTCCTTTCGGGGCGGACGGCCGCACGGACGGCCATCTCGAGGTCGTGAAGATCGTCGCTGAGCGTCATCAGCTGCCGCTCGGTCGCGGGGACGGAATCGATCAGGATGCCGCGCACCCGGCCGGAGTCGGCGCCGACACGCTGCGCTGCGGCATCCGAGATCTCGACGGCAGACGCTGACGGGCCCAGCGCGAGGAGCCGGGCGATCCGCCCGAGCGCGCCGATGCGCAGCTGGTCGGCGGTGTGCAGCGTGTCGCGGGAGCGGGCGTAGAGACGTGCCCGACCCTCCGTGGTCTCGGCCGCTCGCACCGTGACGGGAAGGTTCTCGGCGACAAGGGGACCGAAGCGACGTCCGCGCCAGATGGCGGCGGCCAGGGCCGCGCACAGCAGCAGAACGATCGCGGGGGATACCCAGGCCGGGGTGAGGTCGCCCAGGGAGGCGGACGCATCGGTGCGGTCGCTGTCGGCGAGGGTCGGGACGAACCACACCAGAGTCGTGCGAGTGCCGAGCAGGTTCACGGCGAGCGCGGCGTTTCCGTTCTCGGCGAGGTGCGCGTTGTCGAACAGCGCGCTCCCATCGATCGCGCTCACCCGGCCGTCGCCCTGAACGCGGGTCAGCAGCGCCGAGCCACCCTCGGTCGGGTAGCACGCGACGGCGTCGTCAGCCCCGGCGAACAGCGTGCCGGCCACGATCGGACCGGAGCGATGTGCGGCCTCGAACGCGCAGTTCGGGGCGATGGCATCGGTCGAGCCGAAGCCGGAGACCTCGGCGCCCGGGAAGAGCAGCCGCATTCCCCGCCCGTGCGGCTCGATCACGACGACGTCGGCGGCGGCACCGGTCAGTTCGAGCAGGGCTTCGTCGGAGAGGAAGGGACTGTCGGGGATCACGAGGGTGGTGTCGCCCCGGCCGAGGGCGGCGAGGGCTCCGGCGCGGTCGCGAACGATGGTGACCTGCACGCCCCGCTCACCGAGGATCTGCGCGAGGGCACGTCCCCCGCTCGGGCCGGACGACTCGGGATCCAGCGGAGCGCGCTCTGCCCATTGCCCGGCACCAGCCAGGGCCATGCCCACGAGGCCGGCGAGCACCAGGCCGATCGCGATCGCCGCCCATCCCCACGCCCGTCGACGGCGGTTCGATGGGGGAGCGACAGTCGCCATACCGACCGCGGTGGTCACCCGCCCACTCCGAGCAGCTCGGTCGCAATCGCGCGGGCCCGCATGGCTGCCTCGTCGATGCCCGCGACCCTGCGGTAGAGCTCTTCGGTGCCGGGTCGGCGCAGGTACCGCACGTCGTCGAACGCCGTGGCTGCGGCCTCCAGTTCGTCCGCGAGGGAGGGGATGCGGTGTGCCGCAGTGCGTGCGAAGCGGTGGACCGTCGCACCCGGAGGGATCTCGACGATTCCCCGTTCGACGAGGCCACGGGCCAGCGCACGGAAGCGCAGCACGATCGCATCGTCCCAGGCCGAGCGCCGCGCGGCGGATGTGGCATCGGAACGGAGCTCGTCGGCGCTGCGCGCATCGGACTCGCCGAACAGATCGGCGATCGGTGCACGGCTACGCCCCACGGGACGAGGGCGGCCCCAGACCAGGAGCGCTGCGACGACGATGACGATCACCACCACCACGGCGATCAGGGCGGCCCACGCTCCCCACCCGTCTGATAGCTGCGTCCGGAAGAGACCGGCGAAGAAGTCGCCGATCGCCCGCGCGATCATGTCGAGGGGCGTGGGTTTCGCCACCTCATACGCGGGCTTCGCGAGTTCGTCCTCGGCCCACCGGCGGGCCTCGTCACCGTCCGGCGTGAGCGGGGGGACGCCGTCGGTGAGTCGCGCCAGCAGCGTCGACCCTGCGATCACGGTGTCTCACGGTCTGCGGTCTGCCCGGGCGCGGCCCACTGGGTGGGACTCGACGGCGCGGGCATCTCGGGTGCAGTGGGCGCCGGAGGTGCCGCGTAGCCGGGTGGCGGCGGATACCCCGGAGCCGGATATCGCGGCGGCGGGTATCCGGCGGCTGGCCCATTGCCGGGCGGAGCGTAGGCCGGGGAATACCCGGCCGGCGCGGAAGCCGGAGGATATGCCGGGAGGACGGGTGCGATCACGCGGCCCACGTGCACCCGGTACGGGTCGGCGAGCTCGGTGGCGCCGGCATCGCGCTGCTCGACGTACGACAGCAGATCCAGATCGAGGCCTTCCCGGCGCATCCGACAGTCGATGTAGATCAGCGCGGCGGCCGTGCTCTGCACGACGAGTGCGACCGACTGCACCAGGAACGCGACGATGTAACTCGGGATCGACGCCACGATCACGGTCGTGACCGCCGTCTGGCTGTCGCTGCCCGTCGGGGCGATGATCGAGGCCACGACCGACCCGAGCAGCGAGAACGGGATGTTGACGACCTGGGAGAGCACGCTGAAGGCGACCTCGATGATCACGACCACACCCAGCGCGGGCCAGAACCGGCCACGTACGAGCCGCCACGAACGGGCGATCCCTCCACGGATCGTGGCGCCCTCGACGATGATGGCCGCCGGTACGAGCAGTAGTTTCGTGCTCAGCCACAGGGTGAGCGGGATCGCAGCGAGAATCACCAGAATCGTCAGCACGATCGCCACCGGAAGGGCAGCGGTTCCGATCGCGCCGATTCCGACGATGGCCACGGCAACGATCACGACCGCCGCGAGGACGGCAAGCGTGATGAGCAGGGCGTACCCGATGAGGCGCCACGCGACGGGGCGTACCCGCCGCCACAGCGCGCCCAGCGTGAGCTTCTCTGCGACCGTCGCGCGGGTGACCTCGGCGACCACGATGCCCTGAACGATGACCCCCAACGCGCCGGCGGCAAGGCTGAGGGAGATGCCGACGATGGCGGTGATCGCGACTGAACCCGCGATCAGTGCGTCGCGGTCAGGACTGCCTTGAGGAAGACTCTCCAGGCGTGAGAAGGCAGCGAATGCGACTCCGCCGACGACGAGAGCGACGATGACCGAGGCCGCGGTCTGCACCAGCATCGCGAACCCCAGCAGTACGCGCGGGTTCTGACGCAGCGCGCTGAAGGAGCGCCCCAGAATCGTGCCGAACCCGAGTGGATGCAGTGGGATGATGCCCGGCGCGGGAGGCGGCGTCCATGCCGGGTACGCGGTCACGGTTCCTCCTGGAGCGGATCGACGACTCTTCCTATCGTGTCACACGCCCCGCGCGTGCTCGGCGAGACCTCAGGTGAGGTCGACTACTGTGGGAGCAGCGCGCGGGGACTGCGCTGCGCAGGCGTGCCCCCCAGACCCCCGCACGACGCAAAGGACGAACGCGACTTCATGACTTCACGGATCCTGGTGGTCGACGATGACACCGCTCTGGCCGAAATGATCGGCATCGTGCTGCGTACGGAGGGCTTCGAGACCGTGTTCTGTGCCGATGGTGCACGCGCGGTGGACATCTTCCGCTCCGAGCGGCCCGACCTGATCCTGCTCGATCTGATGCTTCCCGGCATGGATGGGATCGAGATCTGCACACGCGTGCGGGCCGAGTCCGGCGTGCCGATCATCATGCTGACGGCCCGCACAGACACCTCCGACGTGGTACGTGGCCTGGAGTCCGGGGCCGACGACTACATCGTGAAGCCCTTCAACCCGAAAGAGCTCGTGGCGCGCATCCGCACCCGGATGCGACCGGCGGCTCAGCCACCGGCTGATGTGCTGCGCATCGGCGACCTCACCCTCGACGTCGCCGCACACGAAGTGCGCCGCGCCGACGCGCCGATCGCGTTGACACCGCTCGAGTTCGAACTGCTCGTGGCACTCGCTGCCAAACCTCAACAGGTGTTCTCGCGAGAGATGCTGCTCGAACAGGTGTGGGGCTACCACTACAAGGCCGACACGCGCCTGGTCAACGTGCACGTCCAACGACTACGTGCCAAGGTCGAGCTCGATCCTGACAACCCGAAGATCGTCACGACGGTGCGCGGCGTCGGTTACCGCGCCGGCGCGGCGGTGTGAGCCACCCATGACCTCGCGGGACGGCCGGGCGACGGCATCCCGACCCGCCATGACCGCATGGCGCGACTGGCGGGCATGGCCCGAGAGCCTGTCGAGTCTGTGGCGCCGCTCGCTGAGCTTCCGCACGGTTCTCATCACGCTTGCGCTGACGGCGCTCGCGATTGTGATCGCGTGCGTCTGGATGGCCCTGGCCACCCAGAACGACCTGTTCCAGTCACGCAAAGCCCAGGTGCTCGACGACTCGCGACGGGCGACCGAAGTTGCGCAGACGACGCTCGACTCCGCCACCGACCAGAGCGACACCCTGCAGCTGCAGAACCTCATGACCAGCGTCCGCACGAAGCTCGCAGAGCAGTCCTCCACCGACCTCATCGCCGCGTTCCGCATCGACCGCACACCGTCGCAGATCGCCCCGCTCGACTTCACCTCGCCCCCGGGCCTCGACGAAGACGTGATCTCGGCCGAGCTGCGCAGCTATGTGCGGGCGAACTCGCAGCCCCAGTGGTGGCAGTCCGTGTCGCTCCCGCGCAGTGAAGGCGACCCTGTGCCGGGCATTGTGGTGGGTCAGCAGATCGACGTTCCCGGAGTGGGGGCCTACGAGCTGTATTTCGCCTACGACCTGAACAGCGCCTCGCAGACACTCGGCTTCATCCAAGGCACCCTGTGGGTCGTCGGCGTGGCGCTGGTGATCCTGATCGGCGCGATCTCGTGGTTCGTACTCCGCTCGGTCACGGCGCCGATCAGCGAGGCAGCCGACACGAGCGCGAAACTCGCCGCCGGCGAACTCGGCGTGCGGCTGGACGTGCACGGCGAGGACGAGTTGGCCACCCTCGGGCGTTCGTTCAACGCCATGGCCGACAGCATCGAATCGCAGATCAAAGAGCTCGCCGAGCTCTCGCTCGTGCAACAGCGCTTCGTCTCGGACGTGTCGCACGAGCTGCGCACACCGCTGACGACGATCCGCCTGGCTTCCGACATGCTGAACGACCGGCGTGACGAGTTCGACCCGGTCACGGGACGCGCGGCCGAGCTGTTGCACGCTCAGGTCGAGCGGTTCGAGACTCTGCTCACCGACCTGCTGGAGATCAGCCGCTACGACGCTGGGTCCGTCCAGCTCGAGCTCGAGCCCACGAGCCTCGCGCACCTCGCCGAGGACGTCATCGCGTCCATGCAGCAGCTCGCCGACCAGCACGGCACCGACGTGCGGCTGGTTGCGCCCGGCGGCTATTCGTCCGTCGACATGGACCCGCGCCGCATCCGCCGCATCGTCCGCAATCTGCTCGGCAACGCCATCGAGCATGGAGAGGGGCGCCCGATCGTGGTCACCGTGGACAGTAATCAGCACGCGGTCGCGCTCGGGGTGCGCGACTACGGACTCGGTATGACCGAGGAGGATGCAGAGCGGGTCTTCGACCGGTTCTGGCGCGCCGATCCCTCCCGCAAACGCACGATCGGCGGCACGGGGCTCGGTCTCTCGATCGCCCTCGGCGACGCGAAACTGCACGGTGGCACCCTCGAGGTCTGGTCGCAGCTCGGGCGCGGCACGAACTTCGTCGTCAGCCTGCCGCGCGGTACCGACCACCTCGAGGGCGCCCCCCCGATTCCGGTGGATCCGGTCGACGACGGGGA
>JAHIOK010000335.1 GCA_018895315.1 Actinomycetota bacterium
CAGCGCCCACAGCTCGGTGAGGCTGTTCTCCAATGGGGTTCCCGTGATCGCGAACGTCATCGGGGCCCCGACATCGCGGGCCGCACGATGCAGCTTGGTCTGGGCGTTCTTGACGAACTGGGCCTCGTCGAGCACGAGAGCTGCCCACGACATCCGCGAGAACTCTTCGCTGTCGAGCCTCAGCAGCGTGTAGGACGTGACGATCACGTCGGCGCCGGCTGCGGCATCCGCCACCGCCATACCGCTCTTCGCGTGTGTCTGATCGATCACCCGCACGACGAGGTGGGGAGCGAATCGCTGCGCCTCGCTCTGCCACGTCGACATCACCGAGGTCGGGGCCACGACCAAGAACGGTCGCCGCTCCCCCGTTTCGTGCGCGTGCGCGATCAGGGCCAGCATCTGCAGTGTCTTGCCGAGCCCCATGTCGTCAGCGAGGATGCCGCCCAGCCGGTGACGCCAGAGGAATGCCAGCCAGTCGAAGCCCGCACGCTGATAGGGGCGAAGCTCGGCGACGAGCTTCGCGGGAAGCTCGGTCGCCTCGATCCGGTCGATATCCCGCAGGCCCTCGGCGGTCGCCCGCCAGGACACGGCAGGCTCTGCCTGGTCGGCGAGATCCTCGAAGTCGGCCCACAGATCGACCTGGTGGCGGCTGATGCGAGGACCGGCCTCCCATTCGGTGACCTCAGCGGCTTCGTCGACGAGCTCGCGGAGTCGGTCGAGCGCCGGATGGGCGAGCGAGAAGAAGGCGCCGTCAGAGAGCAGGATCTTCGTACGACGCTGAGTGAGAGCGGTGAACAGGGGGACGAAAGGGATGCGCCGGCCGTCGATCGTAACGATCACGCCGAGGTCGAACCAGTCGGGGTCGGTGCTCTCCACCGTGCTGATCGTGATCTCGGGGATGCCCGAGAGCTCCTGGTAGTTCGGTGGGGCGCCGGTGCGATCCACCCGCACTCCGTCGAGGCCATCGAGCGCGAGGAGCGTGTGGACGACGAACTCCGCAGCCTCGACGCCACGCAGCGTCTGTGATGCCGCGAACGGCAGTGCGGTCGTGTGGCTCCAGGCCGACTGCGCGCGGGCGAGCACCGCCGACTCGGCGACACCGTCGCGATCCGAATCCTCGGGGCGGTCGTCACGCGTGCGCAGCGGAAACCTTCCCAGCCCCGGGTACTCCCATTCCGCGGTGACCTCGACGGTCGTCTTCGCCCGGAAAGCCACCTCGATCACCAGCACCGGGTCGCCGAGCGGAGGCAACTCGAGGCCGTCGCGGGCGTCCACGACGATGCGCCGGGCCAGCCGCGGCAGATGATCACGGAGGAACATGTCGGCCTCCGCCGCTGGCACCTCGATCGGGGCGCGGGCATCGAGAAGGGCGCGCGTGGCGTCGCTGAGAGCCAGCGGCGCGAGCGTGAGGTCGATGTGGTCCTCGACCTGCACGAACGCGTAGAGGCCCGTCCGGGTGATGGGGCGCACGGCGCTCGCGGCGACCGGATCATCGTCGATCGTGAGCTGCGGAGCCAGGCTCAGCCCGCCATCCGGTGCGGGCTCGGCCGACATGATCAGCATCGCATGCTCCGCCAGCCGCACGGTCAGGTCTTTTCGCGTGCCCACGAGAGGGATCCCGAGGTCACGACCGGCGCGGAGATGGTGCCAGAGCAGCGCAGAGGAGATGGTGTCGAGGGTGATCCACTCCGAAGCATCCACGAACGGCCCGAGTGCGCGCACCTCCCTCGAAATCGCATGCAGTTCCGCGAACCACCGAGCCTGATCGGCGTCGTAGGCACCGCCGGGCCGGCGCAGACTGTCCCATGACACGTCGCCCTTGATCCACCCCTGCGTTCGCGCGCTGCGCATCAGGGGTCGAAGGCCCACCAGCAGCTCACCCTTGCCCACGGCCAGACCGTGCGCGGTCACAGGCTCGGCCTGACGTGGGCGCCACCCGCCCGAGCCTCGGTCGCTGATACGGCGCAGCTCGACACCGAGCGCCAGCGGCACCGTCGCGTTCGAGGCCGCAGCGGTCGGGAGCAGATCCCGCCATGTCGGCGCGGCCGGGGAGGAGGCCGCACCCCGCGGTGCGGCGGGCCGCAGCGGTGTGGAGGTTCGCGGCACGGCCGCCGGCGGATCGATCAGCCGGGCATTGCTGCTGAGCACCGTGGCGACGGCGTGCTTGCAGTCCCTCGCCAGGGGGCAGGTGCACTGCGCGATCATGATGCGGTCGGTGGTGCGAGCGACATCGATGCGGACCGTGCACCGATAGATCCGGCCGCCGCTGCCGTCGACCGTGCCGGTGAGCGTCTGGGATGCCTCGTTCCACTCGATCGCGCGTACGGCGCCACCTCGGAAGTAGGAGACCCCGCGCTCGTACCCCGCGCCGCCTACGCGACGGCGCAGCGAGTCGGGGTCGATGAACGGAGCCGGCATCCAGCCATCCTCCCAGGAGCCGCCGACGCGCGGGCGGAGACGGAGGTCAGGTTGATCGGGCGATGCGCGCGAGCACGCCGTTCACGAACGCGGCGGAGTCGTCGGTCGAGAACTCTTTCGCGAGTTCGACGGCTTCATCGATCGCCACCGCGGTGGGCACCGCGTCATTGAAGAGGATCTCCCAGGCGCCCATCCGCAACAGCGCGCGATCGACGGCGGGCATCCGCTCGAGCGACCAGTCCTTCGAGGAGGTCGTGATCTGCTCGTCGATCTCGTCGCGGTTGTCGATCACTCCGTCGACGATCTCGCGCGCGTACAGCCAGGATGCCTCCCGGGAGGGCTCGCTCGCGGCGCGCGTCGCCTCTGCGGCGAGCGTCGTCGCGAGGGAATCTCCGCGGATGTCGGACTGGAACAGGATGTCGAGCGCGCGTTTGCGCGCCTTCGTGCGTGCGCTCACTCGGTCAGTTCACACGCCCGAGGTAGTCGCCGGTACGCGTGTCGACCTTGATCTTGGTGCCCGTCTCGAGGAACAGCGGAACCTGCATCTCGTACCCGGTCTCGACGGTCGCGGGCTTGGTGCCGGCCGAGGATCGGTCGCCCTGCAGGCCCGGCTCCGTGTAGGTGACCTCGAGGACGACAGAAGCCGGCAGCTCGACGTAGAGCGGGTTGCCGTTGTTCAGTGCGATCGTGGCGACCTGGTTCTCGAGCAGGAAGTTCGCGGTGTTGCCCACGACGACCGAGGGAACCGTGAGCTGGTCGTAGTCGGCGGTGTCCATGAACACGAAGCCGTCGCCGTCCTTGTAGAGGTACGTGAAGTCACGACGGTCGACGTTTTCGATCTCGATCTTCGCGCCCGCGTTGAACGTCTTGTCGACGACCTTGCCGCTCATGATGTTCTTGAGCTTCGTGCGGACGAACGCCCCGCCCTTGCCGGGCTTGACGTGCTGGAACTC
>JAHIOK010000336.1 GCA_018895315.1 Actinomycetota bacterium
CGGGAGCACACGGTACGCGAGATGTGCGGGCGTGAAGCCTGCGGTGAAGGGCCCGGACGCCGCGAAGCCGATCACCCACGCGGCGATCAGGATCACGGGCAACGAAAGCCACCACACCCTGCGCACCCACGTCGGGAGAACACGCGCGACGGATGATGCGGCATCTGCGCGACGCAACCAGCACAGTGCCCACACCCCGAGGATCGCGAGTCCGAGCAAGGACGAACCGTGCTGCAGCCACGTGAACCCGGTGAGCGGGCCCCAATAGTCATCGAGCCCGGGCAAGGCCTGCGTTCCCCACCTGCCCTCGTGCGTGAACATGTCCCAGGTGATGTGACTCGCGACACCGATCGCCAAAGAGGCTGCGAGCAGTGCCAGCGCGCGGACCGTGGCTCTGGTCTGCCCCGCTCCCCCGCGGATCGTGCCCGAACTGCGTGCAGCGAAGGTCTCGCTCACTCCCCTCGCCGCCGAGGCATCCCACTCGCCCGGAAGTCGTACCGCCAGCCATCGAGGAGACAGCTCGCGGAGGGCCGGCCGCAGCGCGGTCCGCCACACCAGCAGCAGGGCGAGTGCGACGCCGATCGTCAAAGGGAGCCAGGCGAAGCTATGCGTCACGCCATAGGTCAACGGCGTCCCGCGGACGAAGAGCGGGAGGTCAGGAGTCATCGACCCCACTGCGATCGCAGCCGGAACCAAGGGTGTGCGCAGAAACGGCAGCGCGACGACCGCGTGGCTCGGAGTGAACGGCACGAATCGAGAGCTCTCTCAGCGACGGGCGACGAAAAGTCCGGCGAGGGTCTTCTTGCCGCGGCGCAGCACCGATACCCCGCCGGGCAGCGCGCCGGTGACGAAAGCGCCGTCATCGTCGATGCGTACCCCGTCGAGAGAGACGCCGCCTTGGGCGATGGCCCTACGGCCTTCGCCCAAGCTCGAGACGAGACCCGTGTCGACGAGCGCCTGCACCACCGTCGTGTCCAGCGAAACCTCTGCGTGCGGGAGCTCCTCGAGCGCGCTGCGGAGCGTGTCGGGATCGAGCTCGGTGAGTTCGCCTTGCCCGAACAGCGCCTCGGACGCCGCGATGACGGCCGCCGTGGCATCCGGCCCATGCACGGTCGCGGTGACTTCGAGCGCCAACCGTTTCTGCGCCTCACGTCGGAAGGGTTCGACCTCGACGAGGCGTTCGTACTCCTCGATCTCGGCGCGACTGAGGAATGTGAAGACCTTGAGGCGTGTGATGACATCGGCATCGCTCGTGGAGAGCCAGAACTGGTACATCCGGTACGGACTGCACATCAGAGGGTCGAGCCAGATCGCATTGCCCGCACTCTTGCCGAACTTCGTGCCGTCGGAGTTGGTGATGAGCGGCGTACCGATCGCGTGGACCGATGCGCCCTCGACGCGGTGGACGAGGTCCGTACCGCTCGTGAGGTTGCCCCACTGATCGCTGCCCCCGGTCTGCAGGACGCAACCGTACTGCCGGAAGAGCTCGAGGTAGTCGATTCCCTGGAGGATCTGGTAGCTGAATTCGGTGTAGCTGATGCCCGCTTCGGAATTGAGTCGGGCGCTGACGGCATCCTTCTTGATCATCGTGCCGACGCGGAAGTGCTTGCCGATGGTCCGGAGAAAGTCGATGGCGCTGAGCGGCGCCGTCCAATCCAGGTTGTTCACCATGCGAGCGGCGTTCTCGCCGTCGAAATCGAGGAACCGTTCCACCTGGGCGCGGAGGTATCCCACCCATTCCTCGACGGTCTCGACCGGATTGAGCACGCGCTCGGTATCGCGCCCACCCGGATCACCGATGAGGCCGGTCGACCCGCCGATCAGGCCGAGGGGCCGGTGGCCGGCCAGCTGGAGGCGCCGCATCGTGAGCAGCTGCACCAGGTTTCCCAAGTGCAGGCTCGGGGCGGTCGGGTCGAACCCGCAGTAGTACGTGATCGACGGTCCGGCGAGCAGCGCGCGCAGCGCATCCTGATCAGTGGAGACATGCACGAGTCCGCGCCAGACGATCTCGTCCCAGACGTTCTCGAACGTCGGGTCGATCGCGGGCGGGGTCGTGGTCAGCGGGGGCGTAGACACGCGTTTCAGGCTATCAGCGCCGGGCGGGTCGGCTGCGGGCGCAGTCACGACGGCGTGTGGATGCCCCACCACAAGAGAAAGGCGGCGAACAAGGCGATGAACCAGCTGACGAGACTGCCGATGAGGAAGTACTCGGCTTGATTGCCGTGGCGGCCGTCGCGGGAGATCTCGGGGAAGCGCACGATTCCCTTGGCCGCGAGGATCGCCGCCAGAATCGGGTAGGCGGCCACGAGCGTCAGCCCGAAGACGATGACTCGCTCGAGAGGACCGATCAGACGCCCCCCGCGAAGAATCGGACGTGCTGGCACCTCGGGAGAATCGTCGTCGGTGGATACCGAAACGGATTCACTGACCAGCGCCGCGCGCACGACGACGTTCGCGGACTCGAGCAGGAACACGATCGCACCCACCGCGAGAAGCATCTGGTCGAATGCCGCCGCGCCCATCGGAGTGGAGACATGCCAGGACGGGCCGAGAAGACCGGCGTCGGGTCGCGGCCCGATGAGGACCACGGATGCTCCG
The DNA here is from genome assembly GCA_018895315.1 of Actinomycetota bacterium. Lineage (GTDB taxonomy): Bacteria > Actinomycetota > Actinomycetes > Actinomycetales > Microbacteriaceae > Microbacterium. The sequence goes on from JAHIOK010000336.1 coordinate 2,599, forward strand.
CATACGGCGGCAATGCCGACGGCCGGCCAGAATCCGGCACGAGACGCCGCGCCCTTGGGCATGAGCCATGTCCACACTCCGGCGACGCCGAGCGCGATCACGGCCGGCACGCCTGCCCCGACGACCACGCCGAGCATCGCGGCCGCCAGGGCTGCCGCCACGAATGCGATCCACCAACGGGCGACCGGGAGGAACTGGCGGATCAGGTCGGCTACGCCGACGGCCAGAAGCACGAAGCCCGCGACGATCATCGCGCACCCTTCCGCAGGGTGAAGAAACCCTCGACGATGGCGAGCGACCCGGCTGTGGCGAGCGCCTGCGACACCGCGGGTTGCGTGATGCCCTCCGCTCGAGCCAGCTCGCGCTGCGGGCGACGCAGGCAGCGGCCGTAGGTGAGCCGCCGCGCACGCTCTGTCATGCCGACGACGATCTGATCGCGCGCCAGGAGGTAGGCGTTCGAGAAGTCGACGATCGTGCTCATGACCTCATCCTCCTCGGGGGCCACGACAATCCAGGAGCGCGCACGGGGCGCGGCCCGCTGCTGCATCGCATGGACGGTGTCGATAGCCTCGCGCGCTACCCACCAGCCGGGCCCCTCGGGGACACCGCTTCCCGCGGATACGACCGTCGATATCGCGCCGACGCCAATGCCATACCGGCATTCCACATCGTCGGGGAGAGCGAGCTGCAGCAGGAGGAGCGATGCGAGCGCGGCATCAAGCGTCGGATAGACCCCCTGCTGTTCGTCTCCGACCGTCGGGCGCAGTGGCTGCGTGGCCAGCGGAAGGTCGTTCTCGACGCGAGCGATCGTTGCATCGAGGATGCGTTGGGCGTGTTCGCGATCGGGCAGGAGCCGGGAGGCGATGATGTCCGCGATCACCGTGATGGGCATGGGATAAGCCTATCGCTTATCTTTCGATAATATCAGCCTTTTGCTTATTATTTGCTGCCGAAGTGCAGACTACAGCCCCAGCGCATGGGCCGCGGCCTGCGCTCGGGCAACCAACTCGGCCCGCTGCTCGGCGACCCGCACCGGTGCCGTGCCACCCACGCCATCTCGGCTGGCAACGGATCCCTCGATCGTCAGCACATCGCGCACTGCGGGTGTCAGCAGCGGGGACACCGCGGCGAGCACGTCGTCGGATGCGTCTTCGAGACCAATGTCGCGCTGCTCGCAGGCGCGCACCAGCGAGCCGGAGATCTCGTGGGCGTCCCGGAACGGCACGCCTTGCCGGACGAGCCAGTCCGCCACATCCGTGGCGAGCGAGAACCCCTGCGGGGCGAGCTCGGCCATGCGTGCCGTGTCGAAACGCAGTGTTGCGATCATGCCGGCGAACGCCGGGAGCACGACTTCGAGAGTCGTGACGGAGTCGAAGACCGGCTCTTTGTCTTCCTGCAGGTCACGGTTATACGCGATGGGCAACCCCTTCAAGGTGGCCATCAGCCCCGACAGATTGCCGATCAGACGCCCCGCCTTGCCCCGGGCGAGTTCCGCGATATCGGGATTCTTCTTCTGCGGCATGATACTGGAGCCGGTGGAATAGCCGTCGTCGAGAGTCACGAAGCCGAACTCGCGGGTGTTCCAGAGGATCACGTCTTCTGCGAAGCGGGAGAGATCCACCCCGATCATCGCGGCGATGAACGCGAACTCGGCGACCACATCGCGGGCAGACGTGCCGTCGAGGGAGTTCTCGGCCGGTCGATCCAAGCCCAGCTCACGCGCCACCAGCGCGGGATCGAGCCCCAGCGAGGATCCGGCGAGGGCTCCCCCGCCGTAGGGCGAGACCGACGCCCGCGCCGACCAGTCGCGCAACCGCTCGAGCTCGCGCACGAGAGGCCACCCATGAGCCTGCAGATGGTGAGCGAGCAGCACGGGCTGAGCGTGCTGCAAATGGGTGCGGCCCGGCATGATGGCGTCCGGGTGGGCTTCGGCCTGCGCAACGATCGCATCGATCACGCGCAGGATGTCGCGGGCGATCGTGCGGGAATGATCCAGCAGGAACATCCGCACGAGAGTCGCGATCTGGTCGTTGCGGCTGCGCCCGGCGCGCAGTTTGCCGCCGAGCTCTGAGCCGACCTCGGCGATCAGCGCCTGCTCGAGCGCACCGTGCACGTCTTCATCGGTCGGAGTCGGCAGCAGCGTCTGATCGATGATCGCCTGGAGCACGCGATCGAGTCCCTCGTGCATGTCGTGGGCTTCGGCGACATCCAGATAGCCGGCGGCGGCGAGCGCCGTGGCGTGCGCGTGCGAGCCGGCGATATCGTAGCGCGCGAGCACCCAGTCGAAGTGGGTGGAACGACTGAGGGCGACCAGCTCGGGCGAGGGACCCGTCGCGAACCTCGCACCCCAGAGTGCTCCGTCGTTCGTGCCGTCGCCCTTCGAATCGCTCATCGCTCCAGCCTAGCGAGCACCGCCGCCCGAGCCCGCCGCCGCGTCTTCCTCGAGAACGTTCTGGATCATGTCGATGAGCCGGGTCGCAGCATCCAGCATCCATTCCAGCGGCCCACGCCCGACCAGCAGGGCCCAGAGGGTGCAGGCGATCAGCGTGGAGATCGTGAACGGCCAGAACGGCTCGAGAGCACGAAAAGCGGAGAGCGTCGACTCGCCCGCCGCCGGTGCCGGCTGGAGGATCGCCCAGGCCACGAGCTGCCCGACATAGGCCGTGAGCGGCATCGAGCCGACCGCCCGCAGCGGGAGGACGATCCAGGCCACGGGGGTGCGCGCCGACAGCAGGCACACCGCGATGACGCCCAGCGCGAATCCCCCGGAACCGACGATCTCGAGCATTCCCGAGGAGTGGGCCTCGGCGGTCCACGCGGGATGCCACGGTTCGTCGTCGCCGGATGTCGCAGACAGACCGAACGCGAGAGCCGCGAGTGCAGCGCCAATGCCCAGGAGGGCCGCAAGGATGCGCGGATCACGGAGGTCCAGGCGACCGATGCCGAGCCCCGCGACGATGAACGCGATCCAGGTGGTGAAGGGGTAGTGCCATCCGAGGATCAGAGCCAGCTCGGATCCGAGCGGACCGTCCCAGAGCGGCAGCGCGTCCAGGAGAACCTGCACGAACGGCATCACTACCGCGAGCACGGCGGCGAGGGGCAGCAGCACACGGGCCGGGAGTCCGAGGAGTGGGATGGCGATCACGAACAGCAGTGCATAGGCCGGCAGGATCACGTACACCGGCACCGCGGTCGCGATCAGCAGCACACCGATCATCCACAGCAGCAGTGCCCGCACCACCAGATGCACCCGCGCCGTGCGCCGGTATCGCCCCGTCACCGGCGCCGTGCCTCCGGTGACCAGAGCGATCGATACGCCGGCGAGCATCGCGAACACG
>JAHIOK010000337.1 GCA_018895315.1 Actinomycetota bacterium
ACCATCGAGTGGGAGTGACCACGAGGATGCCGCGGACCTGAGGTCCGCGGCATCCGTCGTCTGCGGCCCGGTCGGCGTGCCGAACTCCTCAGTTTTCGGGAGACCGCACCCGTCTGGTCGTTCGCGAGAGCAGATGTTCAGCAATCTGAGGAGATCGGGACACGCAGAGGTGGGCGAAGATGGGGGTTATGACCGCGCGCTATGTGAAACCGACCGGGATGGATGCCGTCTTCAACGGCGCAGTCGGCTGGTTGACGAAGATCGGGCTTCCGTTGGCTGGCAGTCGGGTGCTGGGCGTGCGCGGCCGCACGAGCGGCGAGTGGCGCGAGACGCCGGTCAATCCGCTGCGCCTCGCGGGGGAGCGCTACCTCGTCTCTCCGCGCGGTCACACGCAGTGGGTGCGCAACATGCGGGTGGCCGGCGCCGGGCGCCTGCGCCGAGGCGCGAGCATCGAAGAGTTCACGGCGGTCGAGATCGCCGATGAGGAGAAGCCCGCGATCCTGCGGGAGTACCTGCGGGTCTGGGCATGGGAGGTCGGTCGCTTCTTCGAGAACGTCGACAAGGACTCTCCCGATGAGCGGCTGCGCGAGATCGCCCCGGACTTTCCCGTGTTCCGCCTCGTCCCCGTCGCCTCGTGACGGGTTTTCCCGACGCCGAGTACCTCGTTCTCTCGAGCCGGCTCATCCCCGATCTCGACGGTGGCTTCACGCTCGCGACGCTTGCGCGTGCGCGACACATGGCCGCGGCGGGAGTCTGTGGTGGTCGTGGGCCACTCTTGCTGACGCTCGACCCGGGGTCGGCCGCCGACCACTCGGCCCACCGCGCCGAGTTCGCCACCCGCGGCGTCATCACCGACCCGGCGCGCATGCGCAACCTCTTCGACGAGGCCGCTGACCCGGGGGGCGGTGCAGCGTCGTGGCTGCGGGATGCCGCGCGCCCGGGTGGCCCCGATTCCGCGCGCCCATATCGCGAGATTGCGGATGCCGCGGGCCGGCCCGTCGTGGCGCTTCCGGTGATCGCGAACGACCCCGACTGGCACACCAGCGCGGCCCCCGTCGTGGTCTTCGATCGCGATGGCGCGGCAGTCGGCATCGTTGACGGCTTCGGGGCGCTCTACCGAGCCTGGCTCGACCACGTCGTCGCCGAGGTGCGCGGTGGTGCTGCTCATCGCCCCGTGGTGGTGCTGTGCGAATCGCGGCAACTCGGAGAGCTGCTCGTGGGGTGGGGTGACGGCGACATTCGTCTTCTCCATGCGATCCACACCACCCACCTCGAGGCGCCGTACACGCCCGATGCGCCGGTCAACGCGTTGTGGTCGCGATGGTTCGCGGTGGCCGATCGCTTCGACGCGGTGCTGTGGCCGACGGTCAGCCAGCGAGACGATGTGCGGGCGCGCTTCGGGCTGACAGGCGTCCACGTCGTGGTTCCCCACGCCGTGGAGATCCCCGCGGCCTCACGGGCCGATCGCGTGCCGGGGAGAGTGGTGATGCTCAACCGGCTCGCGCCGGGCAAACGGGTCGATCATGCGATCCGTGCATTCGCCGCGGTGCGGGCGGCCGTGCCGGGCGCCACGCTGGCCATCTTCGGCGCCGGGCCCGAGCGCGAGCGTCTGCAGAATCTGATCGACGAGAGCGGTCTCGCCGCACACGTCTCGCTGCGCGGATTGACGAATGACACCGGCATCGAGCTGGATGCGGCATCCGTCGTCGTGTCGGCGTCGGCGTTCGAGGGTCAGGGGCTGGCGCTCGCTGAGGCGCTCGCCCACGGCTGCCCCGTGGTCGCCTACGACATTCGGTACGGCCCCCGAGACCTGCTGGGCGGCGGTGGTGGTGTGTTGGTGCCGGATGGTGACGAAGACGCGCTCGCCGCCACGCTCGTACGGGTGTTGAGCGACCCGACGGAGCGGGCGCGGCTCGCTTCTGAGGCATCCGTGTCGGCGGGCTTGCTCGCTCCCGATATCGTGATGTCGACTCTCGCGGCCATCACGCGCGATGCTCTGGCCGCCCCACCGCGCCGCGCGGTGCCCTAGAGTCTTCGCCGCCGAAGCTAGAGGGCGCCGGTGGCAGCGGTCTCGCGCACCGTGAGAGTGCCGTCGAAGATCAGCAGGCGGTCGGCGAGCTTGTCGACGAAGAACCGGTCGTGGCTGACGACCACCACCGCCCCGGGGAAGTGCGCGAGCGCGCGTTCCATGACCTGGGTGCTGGTGATATCGAGGTGGTTGGTCGGCTCGTCGAGCACGATGACGGCCGCGCCGGAGAGCAGGCACTGGGCGATCGCAACGCGAGCGCGCTGTCCGCCCGAGAGCGTACCGATCTTCTGTCGCAGATCATCCTCGGAGAACTGCAGCATCGCGAGGAAGCGACCCACGCTCTTCTTCGTCGCCGAGAAGGCGAGCGAATCGGGGTAGGCGTTCACCGCATGCCCGACGGTGTCGGTCAGATCGAGCGCGGCGAACACTTGGTTGTACGAGATGAACCGCGCGCCCTTCGCCCAGCGCACACTGCCGGCATCCGGAGCGGTCTCTCCGGTCAGCACGTCGAGGAGCGTCGACTTGCCCGAGCCGTTCGAACCGAGCACCGCGACCCGGTCTCCTCGGTGCAGGCTGAAGGTGAGTCCTTCGAAGAGCGGAGAGCCGTCGAATCCCTTTGCCAGGCCCTCGACCGTGAGGAGGTCGTTGCTCACGCGGAGGCCCTCGTAGATTCCGGTGATGATCTGATCGATCGGGCGCGGGGCTTGCTTCTTCTTGATGTCGGCGAGTCGGCGGGCGATCGCGTTCGACGGGTTGCGCGCCGCCTCCCGCCGGGCGGCGCTCGCCGCCTGCTCGTAGGCGAGCAGCTCCTCTTCGTGCGCGAACTGCTTCTCGAGCATCTTCAGGCGCGACTGCTTGGCCTGCACGTAGTCGGAGTAGTTGCCGTCGTAGTCCTGCAGGCGGTTGTTCTCGATCTCGACGATGCGGGTGACGACCCCGTCGAGGAATTGCCGGTCGTGGGAGACGACGAGCACCGCACCGGTGAAGTTCGCCAACCAGCTCTCGATCCACTTCACGCCGTCGAGGTCGAGGAAGTTCGTCGGTTCGTCGAGCAGCAGCACATCGGGCTGCTGGATCAGGATCTGTGCCAGCGCCGCACGGTTGCGCCATCCGCCCGAGAGTCGCCCCACGGGCAGGGCGCGGCGGTCGACGTCGAAGCCGAGGCGAGTGAGGACCGTATCGATGGTGTTCTCGTACGACCAGGCTCCGAGGTGGTCCATCCGCTCGAGCAGTTCGCCCTGCTCGGCGAGCAGCACGGTCATCTCGTCGTCCGACATCGGATCTGCGAACAGCATCCCGATCTCGTCGAGTCGGGCCTGGGTGCGATGGACGTCGGCGAAATGGCCGCTGAGGATCTCGGCGATGCTCTGATCTCCGTCGAGTTCCGAGAACTGCGAGAAGTAGCCGATCGTCGTGCCGAGCGTGACGTCGACCGTGCCGCCGGTCGGCTCCTGTCGCTGAAGGATGAGCTCGAGGAGCGTGGACTTGCCGGTGCCGTTCTTACCGATCAGACCGACGCGGTCACCTCGGCGGAGTTTGAGGAAGGCCTCGCGGAGCACGAGGCGCCCGTCGTACTCCTTGGACACGTCGTTCAGTCGGATCAGGCTCACAGGAATCCAGACTATCCGGGCCCCGAGCGCAACGATGAAGGGCCGCCCCAGTGGGACGGCCCTTCATGTGGAGGATCGAGCTAGTTGTTGCCGCGCAGTATTGCGAGGATGCGCAGGATCTCGACGTACAGCCACACGACGGTGACCATGATGCCGAACGCGCTGAGCCAGCCATAGGCGCGGGGGGCGCCGTTGCGCACACCCTGCTGCACCATGTCGAAGTCGAGCACCAGCGAGTAGGCGGCCATGATGACCACGACGACGCCGATGACGAGGCCGAGAGGCAGCCAGCCGAAAAGCTTGTAGCTGAGCATCCCGAACATCTGGTCCTGCGGGATCGCGCCGAACATCATCAGGACGACGTTCAGGAGCGAGAAGACCAGGTACCCGATCATCGCGATCATGAAGATCTTGGTGGCCTTCGCCGAGGCGCGCACCTTGCCGCTGGCGAACAATGCGAGGGTGACGCCCACGACCGCGAGGGTTGCGAGGGTGGCCTGCATCACGATGCCGGGCCAGATGTATTCGAAGTAGGCGGAGATGCCACCGACGAACAAGCCCTGGAAGGCTGCGTAGGCGAAGATCGGCGCCGGACGCACCTTCTTGCGCGACGTGAAGATCACGATCATGGCGAGCACGAAGCCGCCGAGTGCGCCGATGAGCCACGGCGCCATCGAGGGCGTCGGGTTCGCAGCGGTGACCGGGGACATCGTCCACATCCAGCCGATGACCGCGGTCACGACGAGGATCGCGAACAGGCCGATCGTCTTGTAGACCGTGTCTTCGACGGTCATGCGACCGGTCTCGACGGAGCCGGCCGGCGGGCCGGAGAAGGCTCCTTCGAGCTGCGCGTTGGCCGCGGCATCCACGGTCGTCTGCGCCGCTGGCGGAGTCAGGGAAGGAGAGCCGAAGCTGGCCGGATACTGCTGGCCTGCCTTGGGCTCCTGGAAGGCGGGATTGCTGAATGCCGGGTTTGCCGTAGCCATGCCCGAATCACACTCCAAGGGTTGGTCGTGCACTGTGCTGTTGATAAAGACTATCCGACGGGCGCTGAACGGTCACAGGATGCTGCTGTGAAGCGCCTTTGAGGAGCTGATCGTTCTTCGTGACCGAGTACCCTGATGGCGTGCAGCGTCCTCGTCCGCTCGTGATCGGCCACCGGGGCGCCCCCGGATACCGTCCTGAGCACACCCGCTCCTCCTATGAACTCGCGATCGTGATGGGAGTGGATGCCGTCGAGCCCGATGTCGTGGTCTCGAAGGACGGTGTTCTCGTGGTGCGGCACGAGAGCGAGATATCCGGCACGACGGATGTCGCCGATCGCCCGGTGTTCGCCGGACGCCGGACGACCAAGACGATCGACGGCGAGACCGTCACGGGCTGGTTCGCCGAAGACTTCACGTGGGAGGAGCTAGCGACGTTGCGCGCGCGCGAGCGGCTCCCGCAGCTGCGAGGGGAGAGCGCGACCTTCGACGGGCAGGAGCCGATCCTGCGCCTGCGCGATCTGCTCGGCCTCGTGCGTGCGGCATCCGCCGCGCGAGGCCGCGATATCGGGGTGGTGCTCGAGATCAAGCACGCCACCTCCCTCGGCGAGCGGGGATGGGATGTCGCGAGCCTCGTCGCGGCGGAGCTGCGGGCGGCGGGGTGGGCCGATGGCGAGCTGCCGCTGGTCATCGAATCGTTCGAGTCGACAGTGTTGACGCAGCTTCGGGCGCGCGGCATCCGAGGCACGTACATCTATCTGCTCGAGGCGTCGGGCCGTCCCTACGATCTCGTCGCGGCGCGCGGGGCCCACGCTCCGACCTATGCTCAGACGGCCGCACCGGCCGGGCTCGACGCGCTCGTCGGCCGGGTGGACGGGATCAGTGTCGACCGGCACATGATCCTCGCCCCTGACTGGCGTGGGCATACGACCGGTCCATCGACGATCGTGGCCGATGCGCAGGCGCGCGGCCTGCAGGTGTTCACGTGGACCTGCAGGCCAGAGAACCACTTCTTGATCTCACCGTTCCGCGGTCGAGGCGGCCCGGCCGCGTTCGGCGACTACCGGGGCGAGTGGGCGGTCATCCGGGATGCCGGTGTGGACGGCGTCTTCGTCGACCACGCCGACCTCGGGGTCGACTTCTTCGGCGGCTGACTTCCGATCAGCGGCGCGTAGCCGGGGATGCGGCCCGCAGGCGCTGGATCAGCGTGAGCACAATGCCGAGGGCGAGCACGAGTGCTCCGGTGAGCGGGAGGAGTCCGGGATCCGATCCGGTGGCGGGCAGTTGGGGAGGGGCCGGAACAGCGGCGACGACAGGGGCTGGCGCGATCGTCACCGAGTACTGGACGGTGGATGCCGGGGGAGTGCCATTGTCGGCGGTGATCGAGAAGACGTACGTGCCCGGTGTGGTGGGCGTTCCCGTGATCGCGCCAGTGGCGCTGTTAAGCGTGAGCCCAGGGGGCAGCGAACCGCTCGACACAGTGAAGCTCGGCGTCGGCGAACCGGATGCCGTCACCGTGTAGGAGTAGGCAGTGCCGGCCTGGCCAGCGGACGGTGTCGGGGAGGTGATCGTCGGGCTCGTGCGGACGGTGCCGGGCGTCGTGCTGCAGCTGGTCGGTCGGACGAGCGTGTTGGTGTCGAGGGTGACGGCGCCCGTGCGGGCGAGGAGGCGACCGGTGATCCTCGATCCGGTGCGGGCGGTGATCGAGTCGTCGGCCATCACGGTGCCGACGAACCCGAGAACGCCGGTGTCGATCGTGGCTGAACTGCTCACCTGCCAGAACACGTTGCAGGCGCTCGCGC
>JAHIOK010000338.1 GCA_018895315.1 Actinomycetota bacterium
AAGGTCGTAGCTCTTCGTGAGCCCGGTCTCGGCATCCTTCATGTGATAGAACGGCCGGATTCCGAACGGGTAGTCGGTCACGAACACGAAGTCGTGGTCGAACGCCTCTTTCACGTGGGCCGACACCTGGCGCTCGCCCTCGGGCTCGAGGTCGCCATCGGTGCGCTGTGTCTCGTGGCCGCGTGCGGCGACGATGGCGCGCGCGTCGGCCAGCGGGATCCGCGGGAACGGCAGGGTCGGCACGGTGACCTCGACGCCGAAGAGCTCCTCGATCTCGGTGCCGTGCTTCTCCTTGACCGCGGAGATCGCAGCGGCGAGCAGTTCTTCCTGCATGCTGGCGACGTCTTCGTGCGAATCGATCCAGCTGATCTCGGCATCGATGCTGGTGAACTCTGTCGCGTGGCGGCTCGTGAAGCTCGGGTCGGCCCGGTACACGTCACCGATCTCGAAGATCTTGCCGAAGCCGGCCGCCTGCGCCATCTGCTTGTAGTGCTGCGGGCTCTGCGCGAGGTACGCGGTCTGGTCGCCGAAGTACTCCAGCGAGAACAGCTCGGCGTTCGACTCAGACGGGCTCGACATGAGCTTGGGGGTGTGCAGCTCGATGTAGTCGCGGTCGATCCAGTACGTGCGCATCGCGTGCTCGAGCGTCGTGGCGACGCGGAAGATCAGCGCGTTCCGGCGCTGACGAAGGTCGAGGAAGCGCCAGTCCATGCGCTTGTCGAGGCCGCTGTCGGCGGCGATCGGCGTCTCGGGAAGAGCCGCGGCGGCGACCTCGAGCGAGCCGATCTTGATCTCGACGCCGCCGAGCTTCACGCGCTCGTCGTGCTTGAGTGCCCCGTGCACCGTCAGGAACGTGCCGGTGGCGAGGGCCGAGATGGTCTCGGTGAGGGCGAGGGCCGCCTCGGATGCGGCATCCGCGTCTTCCGCCAGCTCACGCGTGGCGGGGTTGACCAGCTGCACCGCGCCGGTCTCATCGCGCAGGATGACGAACTGCACTTTCTTCTGATCACGGACCGTCTCGACCCATCCCGACATGGAGACGGTGCCGTCGGGGAGACCTTGCAGCTGCTTGACCAGAACGCGTTCACTCACGAGAGCCCAGTCTACGCGGGCGCCGGGAGCGTCCGTCGGCGGGGGCTTCCGGTCTCACAGGACCTTGTCACTCCGACCCCCTAGCGTCGACGGTGACCGATATCCGATCACCGAGCGCGAAGGCACCCGATGACCGCCACCACTGTGGAAACCTCTTGGCTCACCTCTCTCGTCGACGCGGTGGTGTCGCTGATGGAAGTGATCGGTCCCGCCGGCGCCGGCATCGCGATCGCGCTGGAGAACCTGTTCCCGCCGCTGCCGAGTGAAGTGATCCTGCCGATGGCCGGGCTCACCGCCAGTCGCGGGACGTTCACGCTCGCCGAGGCTCTCATCTGGACGACCCTCGGCTCGATCGTGGGGGCGTTCGTCCTGTACGGCATCGGAGTGTGGCTCGGCACCGTGCGACTGCGCCGGATCGCGGCGAAGGTGCCGCTGCTGCATCCCGAAGACATCGACCGCACCGTCGGGTGGTTCCAGCGTCACGGCGGCAAGGCCGTGTTCTTCGGGCGGATGATCCCGGTGTTCCGCAGCCTCATCTCGGTGCCGGCCGGAGTGGCGCGGATGCCACTGTGGAAATTCGGGCTACTCACCGCCGCCGGAAGCCTGATCTGGAACACCGTGTTCGTGCTCGCCGGCTTCTTCCTCGGCGAATCGTGGCACGTGGTCGAGCAGTATGCCGACATCCTGCAGTACGTCGTGGTCGCAGCCGTGGTGATCGGGGTCGCCGGGTTCGTCTACGCCCGAGTGCGGTCGCGGCTGCAGCCTCGCGGGGACACCGCGGCGTCGACGGACTGACCGCTGCCCCGTGGCATCCGTCCATAGCTGACGCTCAGCCCGCCCCCAGAACCCTCCCACGTAGACTGGACTCGTGCCCGCCGATCGCCTCCATCTCGTGCGCCACGGGGAGGTCCACAACCCCGGACGCGTGCTCTACGGGCGACTTCCGAACTTCCGTCTGAGCGCCGCGGGGCGCCAGATGGCACGTCAGGCGGCGGAGTACGTGCAGGGGCTCGAGCGACCGGTCTCCGCGCTGGTGTGCTCGCCGTTGCAGCGCACCCGCGAATCGGCCGAGCCGTTCACGGAAATCTTCGGCATGGATCCGCTGGTCGATGAGCGCGTGATCGAGCCGACCAACGTCTTCGAAGGCACGCGCATGAAGCGGGCCCTGCTGAATCCTCTGAACTGGCGCCACCTCCTTCGCCCGGCCGTGCCCAGCTGGGGCGAACCGTACGCGCAGGTCATCGCGCGGATGGATGCCGCGATGACGGATGCCGTCGACCGCGTCGATGCGGGCGACGTCGTGATCGTCTCCCATCAGCTGCCGATCTGGGTGACCCATCTCGCGATCGCGGGTCAGCCCGCCCAGCACGATCCGCGCAGACGCCGGTGCGCCCTCTCGAGCGTCACGAGTTTCGAGCGCCGAGGCGAGCGCTGGGTCGAAGTCGCCTATGCCGAACCGGCGTCCACGGCCGGATCCGTAGATGTAGGAGCAGTGTGACGATGCGACAGTTCTCTTCGACGGTGCGGCCCACCGGGCGCGTAGGCATGCTGCGGCGTGCGGCATCCGTTCTGGTCGTCGCCGGTCTGATCGTCGGACTCGCCGCGTGCAGTGACGACCCACTCGCCCAGCAGGCGAAAGCGGGCGACAACAAGGGATACGTCGCCGGGGACTTCAGCACCAAGGAGTTCACGCCCGATGAGCGCGGCGAAGCGATCTCCTTCCAGGGCACCACCGACTCCGGTGCAACCGCGTCGAGCGCGGACTACGCCGGCAAGGTGCTCGTCGTGAACTTCTGGTACTCCCAGTGCGCCCCGTGCCGCGTCGAAGCGCCTCGGCTCGAGAAGGCCTACCAGGAGTTCGCTGGAAAAGACGTCGCCTTCCTCGGCATCAACATCTACGACCAGGCCGAGTCATCGCTGTCGTTCTCGAAGAACTACGGCGTGACCTACCCGAGCCTGATCGCGATCGACGACAGCAAGGTCAAGCTCGCGTTCGCCTCGGCGGCTCCTCTCACCGCGGTGCCGGTCACGCTCGTGCTCGACAAACAGGGCCGGGTCATGGCCCGCATCGTCGGCGAACTGCCGGATGCGTCGATCTTGACGGCATTGGTCCGCGACGGTCTCGCGGAGGCCTCGTGAACGCCCTCGTCGCCGGCGGAACTCTCTGGCTGGCGATCCCGATCGCTGTGCTGGCCGGCGTCGTGTCGTTCGTCTCTCCCTGCGTGCTGCCCCTCGTCCCGGGCTACCTCGGATTCATCGGTGGTGCCGTGCAGCCACGACGATCGATGGTTCCCGGGGGCACCGCTTCTGCGGGCGGCGACTCTGCCGGCACCGCCTCCTCCGTCGCAGACAGCGCGCAGCCGAGCCGCGGGCGGCTGCTCGCCGGTGTGCTGCTGTTCATCGCCGGGTTCACGGTCGTCTTCATGGCGATGAATATCCTCGGTGGCACGGTCGGGGTGTTCTTCTTCGAGTACCGCGACCTCATCACCCGTCTAATGGGTGTCGTGATCATCCTCCTCGGGCTCGTCTTCATCGGCATGTTCGGGAGTGCGCAGCGCACTTTCCGCCCGCAGGTGCGGGGAAACCTGGGACTGGTCGGCGCACCGCTCCTCGGACTCGCCCTCGGCGTGGGCTGGGCGCCCTGCATCGGCCCGACCCTCAGCGTGATCATCGGGATGTCGTTCGACTCCGGCTCCGCCTGGCGGGGTGCGCTCCTCGGATTCGCCTACTCGCTGGGCCTCGGCATCCCGTTCGTGCTGATCACGCTCGGCTTCGGCTGGGCCACCCGCTCCGTGACATTCCTGCGCCGGCATATTCGTGTCGTCAACCTGATCGGCGGTGCGATGCTCGTGGTCCTCGGCGTGCTGATGGTCACCGGAGTCTGGGGAGCGCTCATGACGCAGTTGCAGGGGGTGATCGGCAGTGTCACGACGATCCTCTGAGTCTCCGGCATCCGATCTCGAGGGCTCCGAACAGGGAGATCCGCTCCGGCCGTCCGATCACGTCGACGGCGTCGCAGCCGATGGCGGATCCGCATCCGGCGAGATCGTCAACCCGAAGCTCGGCCCCATCGGGTGGATGCGCTGGGCCTGGCGGCAGCTGACGAGCATGCGGAACGCGCTGGTGCTGCTGCTTCTGCTCGCGATCGCTGCCGTGCCCGGCTCGATCGTGCCGCAGCGCAGCGCCGACCCCAATGGCGTCACGCAGTATTTCTCCAGCAACCCCGACCTGGCGCCGATCCTCGACAAGCTGCAGCTGTTCGACGTCTACACCTCGGCGTGGTTCTCGGCGATCTACATCCTGCTGTTCGTGTCGCTGATCGGCTGCGTCATCCCGCGCACGTCGCATCACTGGAAGGCTCTCCGCGCGCGCCCGCCACGGACCCCCGCTCGCCTCGTGCGTCTCGACGACTACCGCGAGACGCGCGTCGAGATCCCGCAGGGGGCGGACGCTGCGGCCGAGGCATCCCGCGCGGTCGACCTCGCGGCCCAGCAGCTGAAGCGCGGTGGCTACCGGATCGAGCGATACGACGGGCGCGGGGGCTTCTCCGTTTCCGCCGAACGCGGCTACTGGCGCGAGACCGGCAACCTGCTCTTCCATGGCGCCCTCGTGGGTGTGCTCATCGCGGTGGGTGTCGGCGGCGGCTTCACGTACACGGGACAACGCGTCGTCGTGCAGGGCACGTCGTTCGTCAACGCCCTCACCGACTACTCGTCGTTCAATCCTGGCCGCTTCGTCAACGCCGAGAACCTCACCCCGTACACGCTGACCCTCGACAAGTTCGACATCACGTATCAGCCGATCGGTTCGAGTGCCCCGGGTCAGGCGGGCGACTTCGTCGCGCACCTGACGACCCAGCAGGTGGGGGGCGAGGCAACCGACGGTGACGTGCGCGTCAACCACCCGCTCGACATCGCCGGCGACAACATCTATCTCCTGGGCAACGGATACGCGCCCACGGTGACGATCCGCAACGCCGCAGGCGTCGTGGTGTTCCACGACTCCGTGCCCTTCCTGCCGCAGGACACCAACATGACCTCGCTCGGGGTCATCAAAGTGCCCGATGGGATGCCGGAACAGCTCGGGCTCGTCGGCTTCTTCTACCCCACCCAGGCGAAGCTCGACTCCGGCGCCTTCACTTCGGCGTATCCCGATCTGGTCAATCCCTCGCTCACCCTGAACGTCTACGCGGGCGATCTCGGCATCAATGACGGAACCCCGCGCTCGGTCTACACGCTCGACCCCACCGGCATGACCCAGCTCACCGGCGGCACCACCGGGGTCGACTCGATCGAGCTGACCCCCGGTCAGACCACCAACCTGCCGAACGGCCTCGGCACGGTGACGTTCGAGAACGAATCGCCCTCGACGGCGACCGGGTACGAGCAGTCGGTGAAGCGTTTCGTGTCGCTCTCGATCCACCGGGATGCCGCAGGCCCGTGGGTACTCGTCTTCGCGTTGATCGCGCTCGGCGGGCTGCTGCTGGCGCTCTTCGTGCCGCGTCGACGCATGTGGGTCAAGGCCGTCGTCGATGGCACCGCCGTGCGCATCGAATACGCCGGCCTCGCGCGCGGCGAGGATCCGACGCTCAAGGCCGCCGTCGACGCTCTGGCTGACAAGCACGGTGCCGCGTTCGACACACCGGGTGCCTGAGGGTACGCGTGTCGAGACACGCCTCGCACCAGTGAGTCCGGGCCCGAGCGCGATGCTGTTCGCCGCGTATGATGGTTCGCATGCCTTCGCTTGATTCGATCTCGGTGCTGCTCCTGTGGACTGCGATCGCGATCTACGCCCTCGCCTTCATCGCCTACGCGATCGATCTCGCACGTCGCTCGGCGCTCGCACTCGACGAGCAGGATGCCGTGCTCGTCCGCGAACGTGAGCTCGTCGGCGTAGGGGCGCGCAGCGGCGTCGATTCTGTCGCGCAGATGCGCGCCGAGGCGCGTGCGGCCGAGGCATCCGTCACGGGTCCACGTTCGGCCCGTTCACGCCTGGTGTACGCGCGCGTCGGCACGTCGCTGACGTGGCTCGGCCTGCTCTTCCACATCGGCGCCGACGTCACGCGGGGTATCGCCGCCGGACGCGTGCCGTGGTCCAACATGTACGAGTTCGCCCTCACCGGCACGATGCTGATCGTCGCGGTCTACCTCGTGGTGCTCTTCAAGTACGACCTCCGCTTCCTCGGGTCGTTCATCACGGGTCTCGTCATGCTGCTGCTCGGAGGCACTGCGCTTCGGTTCTACACCGAGATCGTGCCGCTGTCCGATCCGCTGAAGAGCGTGTGGCTCGTCATCCATGTCTTCGTCGCATCGCTCGCGACCGCACTGTTCGCGCTCGCCTTCGCACTGTCGGTGCTGCAGTTGATGCAGGCGCGGCGGGAGCGTAAGGTCATCGCCGCCGAGGAACGGGCGGCGTCCGCCGACGGCGATGTGGCGGTTTCGATGAAGCCCGCACGCCTCGCTTTCCTCCGGACGCTGCCCGGGTCGGAGTCCCTCGAGTCGCTCGCCTACCGCTTCGCGATCATCGGTTTCATCTTCTGGACCTTCACCCTGATCGCCGGGTCGATCTGGGCCAACGACGCGTGGGGTCGCTACTGGGGCTTCGACACGAAGGAAGTCTGGACCTTCGTGATCTGGGTGCTCTACGCCGGCTACATCCACGCCCGCGCGACGCGCGGCTGGCGCGGTACCCGCTCGGCCTGGCTGTCGATCATCGGGTTCGCGGCGGTCATGTTCAACTTCACGATCGTGAACATGTTCTTCAAGGGCCTGCACGTCTACAGCGGCCTGCAGTAAACCCGCCTTCGCGCCCGGTTGCGGACGCGGGCTGGACAGGGCTGGCGCGTCCCGCGGTTGAGGCACGCGGGGACCTGCGCGTCCCGGGGTTGGTTGTTCCCCGCGGGGCGTGGTTTCCCCGCCCCGCGGGGAAAGATGCGTCCCGGGACGGATTGATCCCCGGCGACGGATTTATCCCGGGACGCATTGATCCCGGGACGCATTGATCCCGGGACGCATTGATCCCGGGACG
>JAHIOK010000020.1 GCA_018895315.1 Actinomycetota bacterium
AGGCTGTCGTTCCCCGGAATCCTCGACACCATCGATCGCATCGTCGACGCCCACGAGCCGCCCGAGACCTTGACTCGCGAAACGCTCGCCGACGCCGAGGCGTGGGCACGGAATGCCGCCGATCGGGCGATCGCCGCGTCGTCCTGAGCGCCGCGGGTCGTCGGGTGAGGGACGAAACTCGGAGATTCGCGCGGAAATCGGATGATTCGGGCCGGATGCTCCGAAAAGCGTGAGGTTCTCCGATGCCGGTGCGTTGAACGCGCCGCTGCCGGGTCAGCCGACGGGGCGTTCGGGATCGGACGCGATGATGCGGTCTTCGGGGTAGGGCACGGGCCAGTGCGACGCGGGCACGGGCCAGCCGGCGTCGCGCAGCGCGCGTCGGGCGAGCTCCCGGGCGGAGTACGGGGTGCGCACACCGCGGATGTCGCGGTAGTCCTGGTGCCCGGGGCCGGCCCAGAGAATCGCGTCCCCTTCGCCCACGAGCCCAATCGCCTCGATGATGGCTGCCTCGGGCGGCGAGAATTCGTAGATCTCGGCATCCGGACGCGCCATTCGGGCACCCTCGATCAGCGTGGCACGGATCGAATCGGGATTCTCGAATCGCGGATGATGGTCGGTGATGACGAGGATGTCGCTGCCCTCGACGCCGGTGCGCCCCATGTCGTGCCGTTTCGTGGCGTCGCGGTCGCCGTCGGCACCGAAGAGCATGACGACTTTGCCGGGGGTCACCCGCCGGACGGCGGCGAGCGTCTTCTCGAACGCATCGGGGGAGTGACCGAAGTCGACGTATACGGCGGGGCCGTGCTCACCCGAGACGAGCTGAGTGCGACCGGGAAGGTAGGCGTCGATGCGCCCGCCGTCCAGCGCTTCGAGGAGGGCATCCCACGAGTAGCCACCCTCGAGGATCATCACGATGGCGAGGCCCGCGTTCGCGGCCATGTGTCGCCCGATGACGGGCACGACGGTGGTCAGCGATCGACCCTCGGGCCCGGTGAGGGTGAATTCGGTGCCGTCGCGGCGCTCGTCGAGGATCGTCACCATCCAGTCGGCGGCGGAAGCGGCATTCGGATCGGCGGCGATCGCGGGTGTACCCACCGTGACGAAAGGCACTTCGCAGCGGGACACGACTTCGAGGCCCGGGGCCGAGTCGAGCGAGATCACCGCGCGGCGAGACCGGTCTGCGCGAAACAGCGGGAGCTTCGCCTCGAAGTACTCGCGCATATCGGCGTAGTCATCGAGGTGGTCGTGTGTGAGGTTCGTGAAGCCGGCGACATCGAACACCAGGCCATCGACCCGACGGCGGCTGAGCGCCTGTGCGC
Organism: Actinomycetota bacterium; assembly: GCA_018895315.1. GTDB lineage: Bacteria > Actinomycetota > Actinomycetes > Actinomycetales > Microbacteriaceae > Microbacterium. The sequence continues at coordinate 1,320 of JAHIOK010000020.1, forward strand.
TCACCTCGACGGCCACGGCTTCGACGCCCCTTTCGCGCATGAGGGCGAGCAGCGCGTGGAACTCGGATGCCTCGGGGGTGGTGAGCCTCGACACGATCACCTGACCGGCGATGTGACGTTCGGCGGTGGAGGACAACCCCGTGGTCACGCCGAGCTGCCCCAGAATCCCTTCCAACAGGTGCGAGACACTCGTCTTGCCGTTCGTGCCCGTGGTGCCGAAGAGGAGCGGGATGTCTTCGCCGGAACCGGTGCCGTACACCCAGGCGGACAGGTCGCCCAGCACGCCGCGCGGGTCGTCCACCACGACGATCGGAAGACCGGCGTCGGCGGCGAGGTCGGCGCCTGCGGCATCCGTCACCACGGCGACGGCACCCTTCTCGGCAGCGGCGCTCGCGAACTCAGCGCCGTGGCGGTTGACCCCACGGATCGCGACGAAGGCTTCGCCGGGCCGGAGGTCGGCCGTGGCGAGTGTGATGCCCGTCAGCTCCACCCCGCCGGCGTCACCGCGGAGCTCGCGCCCGAAGCGCGTCGCGAGTTCGGAGAGCGAACGCACCGGAGGGTGCTCCGGCCGGAGTACGGGCGGGAGGTTCGAGGGAGCGGCGTCAGCGGTCGGCATGAGGCATCCATCCTCTCATCCGACCGGGCGCCGCGCGGGGAGCATGTGCGCGCGCCCCGACGCGGCGCCGGAGGTGACGAGTGTTACCGGCCGTCGCGAAGGGTGGGGCGGGAAACCCGTTCCGCGCCATTCGCGACGACCGATTCTGCGGTTCAGACCTTTCGGCGGCGGACCAGCACGACGGCGAGCGCGGCGAGTCCGGCGATGAGCCCGCCGGTGCCGAGCCAGCGGGCGACCGGGTCGGCGTCAGCAGTCGCAGACGCCGCCGAGACCGCCGTCGCCTCAGGAGTCGACATCGACATGTCGTTGCCGCTGTGGCTGTCGTTGTCATCCTCGTCGCCCGCTCCCGCCGGACCCACGCTGATCGCGGGCGCAGGATGCTCGACGGTGGACTCGTCCGCGCCTGCGGCGGGGATCTGGGTCCACGACGTCGAACCGGTCACGCATTTCTGCACGACGGGGAAGGTGAGGCTAGAGCCCGAGGCGGCGGTGTCGACGAGCACGTCCATCGATACTGCGGCGCTGAGTCCCGACTCGATGGGCTGAGCCGCCGTGAACGTCACCTGGGTCGGCACGCCGTTCGGGCCGAGGGTGCGCTGGATGTTCCAGCCGCCTTCGACGACGGGCATGACGTTGCCGACGCCCGCGGGGATGTCGATGACCAGTGCCGTGGTGGGGGAGTCGTCGCAGCCGTGGTGGAACGAGAACGTCAGGCGCGACGTTCCCCCCGCAGGTGCGGTGCCGGGGTTGACCTCGACGTGGGCGGATGCGGCCAGCGGAGCCGCCAGGACGAGGAGTGCGCCGGCGGTGATGCCGGTGATCAGGCGCGCGCGACGGCGCGCCGGAGTGATGGAATTCATGACTGTCTTTCGTGTCGATGCGCACGGGCGGAACGGCTCTGAGCGCGGGTGAAGGGGAATCGGTGCGGGCGCTCAGTGCGCCGGCGGACCCCTGCGTGACACGGACGAGAGAACGGCGCGTGGCCGAAGAACGATGGGGCCGGCGATCGCGGCGGGGGGAACGCGGAACGGTGAGAGGGGCGTGACCCACTGCGGCCGGAGGAGACGGCGTATTCCGTCGACGATGCGTCGGACGATGCGCTCGCCGCGGTGCAGGGAGAGCACGGTCAGCACCGCGGCGAGCGTGTGGGCGACGAGCATGGGCGCGTCGGGAATCAGCGATCCGTGCGCCATCCCCGGCATCGCCAGGAGGGTGATCGAGGCGCCGTGCATGTGACCGGCGGGTGCCGCGGCCACGCTGCCGGGGGAGCCCGCGAGCACGAAAGCGATATGGAAGTACACCTGGCTGAGCAGGACGGCAGCGGCGACGCGCCAGAGGGCGAGACGTCGGCCCACCAGCAGGACGGCGGGAGGCGTCGCGAGGATGCCGACGGCGAGGAGCAGCGCGGGCGGGGGAGCGCCGTCACCCGCAAGTGTGTGGGCGGTAGCGGCGAGGATCGTGGCGATGCCGGCAGCCATTGTGCCGCGCAGCGCGCGCGATTGTCGTGCGTTCACGGCATCCTCCCCTTTCAGCGTAGGACACCACGACCCCATCCACGGCGAACTCAAAGCCGCGCGCGGGTAGCGTGAACGGTGTGACCGTCATCGCCTTCGTCATCGGAATCCTCCTCATGGTGGTGGGCCTGGCCGTCTCGATCGCTCTGCACGAGATCGGGCACCTCGCGCCCGCCAAGGCCTTCGGCCTGCGCGTCGGCCAGTACATGATCGGGTTCGGCCCGACGCTGTGGTCGCGCACCTACGGTGAGACGCAGTACGGCATCAAGGCCCTTCCTCTCGGGGGCTACATCTCGATGGCAGGCATGTATCCTCCCTCGCCCAAGGAGGCCGCCGGTGAAGGTCGCGCCGGCGGCGGATTCTTCGCCACGATGGTGCAGGATGCTCGGAGCGTCAACGACGAGACGATGGTGGTCGAGGACGACCGCGTCTTCTACAAGCTTCCGGTGTACAAGCGCGTCATCATCATGCTGGGCGGCCCGGTCATGAACCTGCTGCTCGCGATCGTGCTGTTCGCCATCCTGTTCAGCGGCATCGGCGTGCAGACGGCGACCACGAAGGTCGCATCCGTTGCCGAGTGCGTGCTGCCCGCTGGGTCGACCCAGACCACGTGTGCGTCCAGCGACCCGGCGACGCCGGCTGCGGCCGCCGGATTCCGCGCCGGAGATGTCATCCAGTCCGTGGGCGGCACGGCCGTTGCGACATTCGACGATGCCTCCGCGATCATCCAGGCCTCGCCCGGTACAGCGCTCCCGGTGGTCATCACCCGCGACGGCACCGAGCAGACGCTCACTCTCACTCCGGTCGCCGCCGAGCGAACCTTCACAGGCGCGAACGGGCAGACCGAAACCCGCACGGTCGGATACGCCGGAATCTACTCCGTGCAGGACTATGTGCGACAGCCGATCTGGGCGGGGCCCAAGGCGGCGATCCAGAACGTCGGTGCGGTCGCCGGCATCATCGTGCAGCTGCCGGTCAAGGTCTACGACACGGCCGTGACGCTGTTCACCGGTGGTGAGCGCGACCCCAACGGTCCGCTCAGCATCGTCGGGGCCGGCATCCTCTCCGGCGAGGTGGCGGCAGCGGATGCCCCGATCCTGAGCCGTGTGGCCGGATTCCTGTCGCTCCTGGCCTCGCTGAACATCGCACTGTTCGTCTTCAACCTCGTGCCGCTGCTGCCGCTCGACGGCGGCCACATCGTCGTCGCGCTGTGGGACGGCCTCAAGCGAGCCCTGGCGAAGCTCTTCGGGCGGCCGCCGCCGAAGCCCGTGGATGCGACCAAGCTCGTGCCGCTGACGTTCGTCGTGGTGATCCTGCTGATCGGAATGAGCGCGATCCTGATCCTCGCCGACCTCATCAACCCGGTGTCGTTGATCGGATAGCCTGCGGGCGACCGCTGGGATGACGTCGACCCGGCGGTGGTGCGCTCAGGCGCCGACGGGAGTCAGCGCCTGAGTGACGAGCCGCTCGAGGGTCGCCATTCCGTCGCGTGACAGGATCGATTCGAGGTGGCCCTGCACAGAGGCGAAGCCGGGCCCACGAAGGGCGTAGACGTCGCCCGAATCCGGGTCGGCCGCGACATCCGCGTCACCGACAGAAGTCGTACCCGGTGCGACGCGAGCAGTGAAGGTGTTGTAGAACCCGATCGATGCGGGTTCTCCGAACACATCCACCGTGTGCTGCATTCCCTGGTGTGGGCGGGCGAGCGGTGCGAGCTCGATGCCGAGCGAATCCGCCAGGATCTGGTGGCTGAGGCACACGGCGAGGAGCGGCCGGCTCGATGCCCGCCGGCGCGACACCACTTCGCGCATGCGCTGCATTCGAGGGCTGTCCGGGTCGCGCGGGTCACCGGGGCCGGGCCCCGACACGATGAGCTCCGCGGCATCCACTTGTGCGTCGGAGACTTCGCTCCAGGGCACGATCGTCACGGCGAGGCCCAGGTGGCGCAACTGGTGGGCGAGCATCGTGGTGAACCGGTCTTCGGCATCGACGACGATGGCCGAGCGCCCGGCGAACGGGCCGTCACCGCTGCTGTCCTGCGGGTTCAGCCAGAATGCCGCGAGGCGGGCGTTGCGAGATGCCAGCAGTGAAGCGATCGCGGGATCGTCTGCGAGCAGGCGGCGCTCGACGGCGGGAGCGTCGGGGTCGTCGGTCGGGGATGCCGGAGTCGGGGCATCCCGGGGCACCGCCCCGATCGCGCCGAGTACGCCGGCGGCCTTTCCATGGGTCTCGCTGACTTCTCCGTAGGGGTCGGAGTGCCGCACGAGGGTCGCGCCGACCGGCACGCGAAGACGACCGTCGACGAGATAGGCCGTGCGGATGAGGATCGGGGCGTCGAGATCGTGGGTGGCGCCGCCCGTGGCCTCCGACGGGGTGAACAGCGCGGCGACACCCGAGTAGTAGCCGCGCGGAGTGGTCTCGTGGCGCGTGATGACGGTGCACGCGTTCTGCATCGGCGAGCCGGTCACGGTGGGCGCGAACATGGTCTCGCGCAGGATGTCGCGCGGATCGAGCGTGCTGAAACCTCGCAGGACGTACTCGGTGTGCGTGAGCCGCGACATCTCCTTGAGGTGCGGCCCGGTGATTCGCCCGCCATCGCTGCAGACCGCGCTCATCATCTTCAGTTCCTCGTCGACGACCATGAAGAGCTCCTCGGTCTCCTTCGTCGATTCGAGGAACTCGGTCAGCGTCGCGGCGGTGGCCCCGCCTGCGGGGTGGCGGAACGTGCCGGAGATCGGGTTCATCGTGACGGTGCTGGCACCGTGCGGAGCCGGCGCCCCTGTGTGCGCGCTCACGTGTGCTTCGGGGCTCGCGCCGACGGCGATGTGTCCGGGGGTGACGATCGCGAACGTCCAGTAGGCGCCGCGCTCGTGTTCGAGGAGCGCGCGGAACCAGGTGAGGGCGGCGGTGCGCTCGTCGGCGTCGACGGCGGCGGTGAAATCACGCCGAATGACGAAGTTCGCGCCTTCACCGCGTCCGATCTCGTCCGAGATCACGCGCCGTACGACAGCGGCATATTCTTCGTCGGGGATGTCGAAGCCGGCATCGCGAAGGGGGATCGCCGCGGAGGGCAATGCGCTGAGCGCATCGGCCAACGGAACGTGGTGGTGATCCGTCACGACGAGGCAGCGCAGCGGCGCACCGTCGTCGTGACACACGAATCCGCGCTCGCGCACCTGGCGGAACGGCACCAGGGCGAGCACTTCGCGAGCGGTGCCCCCAGCATTAGTCAGCGGGATGTCGGCCAGCAGATCGACGTCGATCACGTCGCCGGTGAGCACCTCTACGGTGACGCCGTCGCGGGCGATCAGGGCGAACGGGGCGTCGCCGTGCAGCAGGGCGCCGTTCAAGAGCGGTGACTGAGCATCGTCGGTCATCGTGAGCCTTCCATCGGGCGGGGCGGCCCCTCAACAAGAAAGACCGCCCTCGGGCGGTCTGTGATCAGGAAACGCGAGCACACCGCCTTAAACGGTGGGCCACCAGGTGGAGGTCGCGAACATGGGGTCAGATTAGCACGCGTGCCGTCCGCACTCAGGGCACTCGCGCGAGGTCACCGGAGACGGGTAGAGCTGCGCCGCGTA
>JAHIOK010000339.1 GCA_018895315.1 Actinomycetota bacterium
GGAGCTGTACGACACGCTGTCTCCTCGCGTGTTCGGCCTCATCCTGCGCGTCCTGGTCGATCGTTCGCAGAGCGAAGAAGTTCTCCAGGAAGTCTTTCTCGAAGTATGGCAATCCGCCGCACGCTTCGCTCCGAACAGAGGTCAGGGAAGATCCTGGGTGTTCACGATTGCCCATCGACGGGCCGTCGACCGCGTGCGGTCGTCGCAGTCGAGCACCGATCGCGACATCAAGGCCGGCTTCCGAGACCTCGGCATCGCCCACGACAGCGTCGCCGAGCAGGTAGAACTCAAAATCGAAGGACGTAAGGTGTCCGACGCGTTGGCAACGCTTCCGGAGCCGCAGCGCGAAGCGATCACCCTCGCATACTTCGGGGGATACAGTCAGAGCGAAATAGCGGCACTCGTGGGAGCGCCGCTCGGAACGATCAAGACGAGAATGCGCGACGGACTGTCGCGGTTGAGAGTGGAGATGGGGGTGCAGATATGAACGAGCAGGAATTCGCCGAGTTGGCAGCAGGCCGCGCCCTGCACGCTCTGTCGCCCGACGACGAGCGTGCGTTCGATGCCGCGCTCGCCCGACATCCCGCGTGGCAGTCGATCATCGATTCCGACATCGCCACGGTCGGTGAACTGGTGGATGTCGTCCCCGACGTTTCGCCTCCGCCTGCGTTGCGGGGTGCACTCCTCGACGCGATCGCGTCGATCCCACAGGGGGTCCTTCCGGTCGATGTCACCGAGGAACCCACCGGGGAGACGACGGCCCCTCTCGCCCCTCGACGACGCTTCGGCACGCGCACATGGTTTGCCCTCGCAGCATCCTTCGTGCTCCTCCTCGGGCTCGGCACCGGCACCGTGCTGGTCAGCCAGCAGCTGAACCGCCCCGCGGCGGTCGTGGCTCTCGACCGCATCGATTCCGCCTCCGATGCGCAGAGCGCGACGGTGCAGATCGCCGGCGGCGGAGAAGCGACTGCACACTGGTCCAACTCACTCGGTCAGGCGGTGCTCGTTTCCGATGGGCTGCCGCAGCTCGCGAGCGACAAGACGTTCGAGCTCTGGTACGTGCGGGGCGAGACACCCGTTCCGGCTGGTGTCTTCACGGCGAGCGCGGATGGCTCGGCCACCGCGGTGCTGGATGGCGCCATGCATGCGGGAGACCTGATTGCTGTGACCGTCGAGCAATCTGGTGGTTCACCGACGGGCGTTCCGACGACGACCCCGATCCTCGCGGTGCCGACGACGGCCTAGCCTTGAGGTATGAGCGACGACTCGAGGGAGTTCCACAAGCCCGTCCGGCGTCCGGCTGAGCTCTTCGACCGATTGTTCGCGGCCGAGGATCCCGCCGATGTGTCCCGGGTGGCTCACACCACCGCTCACGCTCTGCTGTCGCGCGTGCGGGAAGACCCGAGCGGTGAGGTCGTGGAGCGACTCGTGGCATTCACCGACGATCACGGGATCGACGACATCGCCGAGTTGTGGTCGCGATCGCCCGCGCGGTCGCTGCCGGGAGCTCTATGGCGGCTCTATCTGCTGCAGCTGATGATCCACGATGACGCCCCGACCGCCGCCCTCCTGTACGAGCGGGGTCGCGCCGAACTGGCCTCAGCCGACGAGGTCATCGCGGGAGCACCGGCACCAGCCGGACCCGAAGAACTCGTGGCGCTGATCGACATGATCCTGCGGGGCTTGTTCCAGGGTGACTTCGCCGTCGCGCTCGACCGGGCCGCCGCGTTCTGCCGGGTGCAGTCGGCGGGTGCGGCGCATCTCGCCGACGACTACGAGCCGACCGAGCCCGAGCGCGCCTCGGCGCTCACCACGCGTGCGCTGCGGCTGGCGACCTATGCGGGGGATCTCACCGCGTGCGCTGCGCTGTGGCGCCGCGATTCTCTCACCTGAGCGTCGGCAGCTCTCGTTACGGCATCCCCGGGGCGCGGCATCCCCGGGCGGCATCCTCGGGGCGCGGCATCCCCGCGCGGCGATACCCGCGGAATGAATCCGCCCCGGGACGCGTCGTTCCCCGTGGGGCGTGAATTCCACGTCCCAGTGGGAAGTATCTGTCCCGGGAGCCTCGCGCCTCCGCCGGGCGGCGGCGGAACGCCGGGCACATCGCAACGCCGGGCGGCGGCGGAACGCCGGGATCATTGACGCCCCGGGATCAATGACGCCCCGGGATGATTGACGCCCCGGGATCATTGACGCCCGCGGGGGAGCGCGGACGCTCGCGGGGGTCTGCGCTCGGGCATGAAAGTGCCGGGCCGCAGAACGCCTCTCGGCGCAAGGCCGCTCAGAGCGGCAGAAGATGGAGCCCGGGGTTACTGCGGCCCGGCTGATCCAGTGTAACCGAGGCAGAGGCGGGGGTATTCCGTCGGCGTAGGCTCTGAGCATGGCTTGGCGTTTCGCGCTCATGATCGATCCCGCGGCATCCGATGATTCCTGCACGGACTTCTCCGACACGTTCACCGTCGCCGACCCGTCGGCTCCGGCCCTCAGCGTCGGCGAGATGAGCACCCAGCGCGGTGACGGCATCTTCGAGTCGGTCGGTGTCGTCGACGGGCATCCGCAGGAGGTCTCGGCGCACCTCGAGCGGCTCGCGCATTCGGCGATGATCTGCGACCTGCCCGCCCCGCACCTCGAGCAATGGCGTCAAGCGATCGCCCGATCCGCGGAGCACTGCCCGCCGGGGGAGAGCGTGATCAAGCTGATCCTGAGTCGCGGAGTCGAACACGGACCCACCCCGACTGCGTGGGTCACGGTCGCCGAAGCCACCGACTTCCACCGTGCGCGTGAGCGGGGCATCCGTGTCGTGAC
>JAHIOK010000340.1 GCA_018895315.1 Actinomycetota bacterium
GCCGCGACGGACGCGCCGCGCAGGAAGCTCTGCTGGCGATCAACGCCCTCAACTGAACGAAACAGCGAAGGCCTCCTGGTCCGCGCCGAGCCGGGAGCTCGGAGTTGCCTATGATTCGTGTCCTGGTCGGAAGATCTCGAAGGCTTCCCGGATGGCGTAATACACGATCACGTATCCGGCCACCGGGTCCGCCCACCACCAGCCCAGGGTCAGATCCAGTGCCAACCCGAGGAGCACTGCGACGGCGAGCAATCCGTCGACAAAAGTCACGCGGCCCTCGGTGATCAGAACCGGATTCTGCAGCGCCCGCCCGGTGTGCACCTTTCCGGCGGCGAGACTGAACATGACGACCGCTGTGAGCGCGGTCCACACGATTCCGCCGACACTCGGGGACGCGTGATGACCGGCTATCAGCGCAACCGTCGACTGGATGAGCAGGTAGACGGCCAGGGCCACGAAAGCCCCACCGATCAGCCGGAGGGCTCGACGCTGGCGTTGTTCCCCAGTCCCAGACAGCTCCCACACGACCACGGTGCTCGCCCCGATCTCGATCAGGCTATCGAGGCCGAACCCGACTAACGCCACCGACGAGGACGAGATCGCCAGGACGGCAAGAACAACCACCCCAAGAACGTTCCACCCCAAAGTGACGAACTCCAGCCCGAAACCGCGCCTTCGTAGCGACCGTTCACGAGCTTCAGAAATCGGGGCATCGAACATGCGAGCATCATCCCAGGACCGCTCTAAGAATGCCGCCGGGACTCGAAAGCCCCGAATAGCGTCAGGCGGGCAGCTCGACGCAGAGGGCGCGGTTCAGCACATGGTGCTGAACACAGTTCAGCCCCTGAGCGGTGAATACCTGGTCAGGGGCTGATAATCTGTCGTGCGCGAGGGGGGAGTTGAACCCCCACGTCCTTTCGGACACTGGCACCTGAAGCCAGCGCGTCTGCCTATTCCGCCACTCGCGCGAATCGCGGTTTCCCGCGAACTCAACCTGCCGAGGATATCACGGGCGACGCCCTCACGTATCCTTGGTCAATTCACGGGCCGCACAGCCCAGGCAACTACGATGTGCGTACCAGTCAGCCTGCCAGAGGAGTCGCGTGGGGCTACTTGACAGCTTCGAGAAGGGTCTCGAACGCGCCGTGAACGGCGCGTTCGCCAAGACCTTCCGCAGTGGTGTCCAGCCGGTGGAGATCGCGTCGGCTCTGCGCAGCGAACTCGACAAGAAGGCCGCGGTGGTCAGCCGTGACCGCATCCTGGCGCCGAATTCCTTCATCGTGCGCCTGTCGGCGACCGACGACGAGAAGATGGCCGCACTCGGGCCTACCCTCGTCGACGAATTGCACACTCTGATCCAGAAACACGCCAAATCGCAGGGGTATTCCTTTCCTGGTCCCGTGACGATCGAAATACGGCGCGACACTCAGCTCTCCACCGGAACGGTGCGCGTCGACTCGAGCACCGCTGAGGGCACGGTCGCGTGGCGCGGAGTCATCGACATCGATGGCAAGCGGCATCCACTCGTGAAATCCCGCACCGTCATCGGGCGCGGGAGCGACGCCGACATCACGATCCCGGATGCCGGCACGAGCCGCCAACACGTCGAGATCCTATGGGACGGCGAGCGCGCAATGGTGCGCGATATGAACTCGACCAACGGAACGAAGCTCAATGGCGCCAAAGTCGTCGAAGCCGCGCTGCCGCCCGACTCGACGGTGACGATCGGCCGCACCGAAATCGTGTTCCGCGTCGTCGCGCAGACCACGCCCCCACGCCCCGCTGCCCCCGATGTCACTCGCGCATTCGACACGCGTGACGGGAGGCGAATGTGAGCGAGCTGACCCTGCTGCTCTTGCGCATCGGCTTTCTGATGCTGATGTGGTTCTTCGTCTTCGCGGTGGTCTATTCGCTGCGCGCCGACCTCTTCGGCGTGAAAGTGCGCCGGATGCCGGACGCCGCTCCCGCCGGAGCCGCGCCCGTCTCCGGACCATCGGATGCCACGGCAGCGGTCATCGCCGCGCCACGCCCCACGAGGGGTGTCACGAAAGACGCGGACGGCGGCGCCGCCACGACGACGTCGGTATCGCGAATCGTGATCACGAGCGGGCCCAAGACCGGGCTCGAGCTCCCACTCGGCACCGAACCGCTCACGATCGGCCGCTCCAGCGAGTCAGGCCTCGTGATCCGCGACGACTACACCTCAAGCCATCACGCCCGCCTCGTGCTCTGGGGTGAGCAGTGGATGATCCAGGACCTCGACTCCACGAACGGCACCTGGCACGACGGACGACGGGTCGCGTCGCCGGTTCCGATCACGATCGGCGCTCCGATCAAGGTCGGCGCGACGACCTTCGAGCTGCGGAAGTAGCCTCCCGCCGACATGGTCTTCGAAGGCTCCAGCGCCGCGCTCTCGCACACGGGCAAGGTCCGCTCGAACAACCAGGACTCCGGTTTCGCCGGATCGAACCTGTTCATGGTCGCCGACGGCATGGGCGGGCACGCGGGTGGCGACGTCGCATCCAGCATCGCCGTCGGCCAGGTGCAGTATCTGGATCACCCGTATGCCTCGACCTCCGAAGCGGAGCGCGCATTGCGGGACGCGATCGCCGACACGGCAGCCGATCTGATCGACACGGTACGGGTGCGCCCCGAGCTCGCCGGCATGGGCACCACGGTCAGTGCCCTGATCATGGTCGACGACTACGCCGTGATCGGGCACATCGGCGACTCGCGCATCTACCTCTACCGCGACGACACCCTGACCCAGATCACCACCGACCACACTTTCGTGCAGCGCCTGGTCGATTCCGGGCGGATCACCCCGGAGGAAGCGCGGTATCACCCGCGCCGCTCGGTGCTGATGCGAGTGCTCGGCGACATGGATCCGGATCCCGAGCTCGACACGTTCATCATGCCCACGCAGCCCGGTGATCGCTGGCTGCTGTGCTCGGACGGCCTCTCGGGCGTCGTGGACGATGTCCATACGAGCAAGGCGCTCGGCCTGGGCCTGGCCCCGGGACGCACCGCCGACGTGCTGCTGAAACAGGCGCTGGATGCCGGGGCCCCCGACAACGTCACCA
>JAHIOK010000341.1 GCA_018895315.1 Actinomycetota bacterium
CGCATCCTCATTGGAAATATCGAGTGTCATGCGGTTCCCTCGTGACGAGCGCTGGAGTTGTTCGCTTTGCTGACTATCGCATGTCATCCTGTGTGTTGCTAGGGGGGATGGCGAAACGTCCTGCTTCGACGCTCAGGAGCTCCACCTTATCCTTGTGACCAGGTATTTGTTGCGGGCTGGACGCAGGTCGGAGGACAGCAGGATCTCCCCACGACGCCCGCTGGTGCTGATACCGCTGGAGGGCCCGTGCGGCGATCTGGGGGTGGCCACTCCGGCGTTCCACCGTTCGCGGGTGAACGTGCCCCCCGCTTCTTCGGGCGTCACCTCGGCTCCGTCGTCGATCACTGCACCGCTACGCGCGAGCGGCCTCCTCGATGATGTCGGCGACCGCGTCGGGCTGAGACAGGAAAGGCGAGTGGCTGGTATCGAGTCGGCGAACCGTCGACCCCGCGCGCGCGGCGAGAGCCTCTTGCGCGGGCACCGGATAGACCGCATCCTGCTCGGTGACGATGAACGTCGAGGGCTTCGTGCGCCACGCGACCGCCGTGATGGGTTCTTGGAATGCCAGCACGCTCTGCGCCTTCAATCGGGCGACGGCCGCGGCGGCGACATCCGGATCCACGTCGCCGAAGAACAGCGATGCGGGCGGTTCCTCCGCGGTTCCTGCCGTAGCGAGCGGCCCGTCGATCACCCACCACGACGGGGCGACGCCGCCCACCGCGGCCAGCAGCGCCTCGCCCTCGTCCAGCACGAATGCCGCGATGTAGACGATGTGCTGCACGTTCTCGGCGAGAGCTCCCTGGGTCGTCGGAACGCCGCCGTAGGAATGCGCGACGACGACGACCGGTCCGTCGATCGCCGCGATCGCGTCGGCGATGGCCTCCGCGTCGTCGGTCACGTGCAGCCCGACGGGATCAGCCGCGTGCACGGTGGGGAGGTCGACAGTCTCTACCGCCCAGCCGCGGTTCTCCAGCACAGCCGTCAGCGGTTCCCACGCCCACGAGCCATGCCATGCGCCGTGTACGAGCAGTAAAGTTGGTCGTTCAGACATCGTCGTCTCCTCCAGGTTCTTCGACCGCCGCGGGCGGTCCTCGCAGGAAGACTACGGCGGTGGTCGCCCGCGTCGCACTGGTGAAAAGCGAACATCGATGGTCAGCAGCGCAGTATCCCCGCCCGTGCTCTCCGCCACGCCCCGGTGGACAGCAGCACGACATCTCCCCGAGTGATCGCGGTGACATCCACACGGGTGGGTGCGCCATCGCGCAGCACGACCGCCGTATGGCGCACGAGATCATGGAGGGCATCGGCTTCGCGCTCTGCGCGGAACTCGTTGACGAATCCCAGCCCGATACTCGCCGCCAGGATCACCCCGATGATGATCGCGTTCGCGGCTTCGTCGAGGAACACCGACACGATCGCGGTGACGAACAGCAGTACGAGGATCGGGCTCTTCAGCTGTCTGCCGAGCACACGCCATGGCCGGGCACGACGCGTGCGCAAGACGTTGGGGCCCGTTTCGGCGATCGTGGCGGCGGCACGTGCCGTCGACAACCCGGTGGAAGTGGATCCGAGAAGGGCGTGGACCTCGGCGATGGAGCTCGACGCCGCGATCTCAACCCCCAGAGATCTCGTCGCGAAGGAGTCTTCGATCACCGGTGCGCTCATGACGTGTCCATTCGATCGCACAAGCGACGTGAACCCGTAGGACCTTCGGCCCTCGCGTGAACCGCGAATCCGGAGTGGACTGGATGCTGCGGAGAGAGGACTCGACATGACCACGTCACAGGACGACCGGATCGAGCGCTTGAGCACCACCGAATGCTGGCGACTGTTCGAGTCGCGGTCTTTCGGGCGGCTGGCCGTGGATGGTCTGGACGGAATGCCCGACATCTTTCCGGTGAACTACCTCGTGCACGACGGCGCGCTCTACATCCGCACGGCGCCGGGGTCGAAGCTGATGGCCGTCGCGGCTATGCCCGTCGCCGCGTTCGAGATAGACGGTGAAGACACGCCGGATGCCGCAGTCCATTGGAGCGTCGTGATCCGCGGCGCCGTCCGGAGGCTCGCGGTCGACGCGGAGATCCGGGAATCCGGCATCCTGCGTCTGGTCACGGCCAACCCGACGGGCAAATACAACTTCGTCCGCCTCACCCCGTCCACTATCTCCGGCCGCCGGTTCGCTGCCGGGTGGGAGCCCGCGGCTCCCACGAACACCGTCCCCGTGCTGAAGGTTCCGTTCAGCGCGCACGAGCCGACGCGCCCCTCGGAGGATGGCTCGGTCTTCCCGAGCACCACCCAGCCGCGCGCCACACAGCCGATCCCGATCGCTCACATCCCGCCTGCCGTGCAGTGAGCTCACGCTCGGCCGCACGAGTCATATCGACCGCGTTGCGCGCAGTGCCCACGCGATCGCGATGACATCGATCGCCTCCTGCGACCATGCGCCTGCGAGCGCCGGAATCCACCCGAAGGCGGCCACCACCATCAGGGCGGTGCTGAGACCGATGCCGATCCAGATGCTCTGGAGTGCGACGTCCACCGTCTCGGTTCCGATGTCGACGGCATCGGCCACGCGGCCGATGTCATCTGCGAGGATCACGACATCTGCCGCTTCGCTGGCGGCGGTCGCACCGCGCGCCCCCATGGCCACGCCGACATCGGCGGCGGCGAGCACCGGCGCGTCATTGACCCCGTCGCCGACCATGACCACTGGTCGATCTCCCGCCTGTGCCACCACCGCGACCTTGTCGGACGGCAGGCATGCGGCGTGCACATCGTCGATCTCGAGCACGCCGGCGATATAGGCGGCGGTAGCAGTGTCGTCTCCCGTGAGCATGATGAAGTGACGTGCGCCGCGCTCCCGCAGGCGCATCAGCGTCGGTAGCGCGTTCTCACGCACCTGATCCCGAAAGACGAGCACCCCGGCGAATCGGTCGTCGACCCCGACGTACACGGCGATCTCGCCGCCCGTGAGAATGGTCCGGGCTACGTCATCCCGCACGTTCGATGCGACGAAGTCGCGCTTTCCGACGACGACGCGTCGCCGCTCCACGGTGGCGGTGATCCCCGCCGCGGTGGCCTCTGTGGCGTCCGTGGACGGTGCAGTGGCGATGCCGCGCTCGCGGGCTCCCGCGATCGCCGCGGCGGCGAGGATGTGTGCGGAGTTCACCTCGGCGGAGGCCGCCGAACGGAGCACGTCCTCGGGGGTGAAGGCAGTCATCGCGCGCACGTCGACGAGACGGGGTGTTCCGCGAGTGAGGGTGCCGGTCTTATCGAAGGCGAAGGTGCGCGCACGGCGCAGCTTCTCGAGGCTCGCGCTGCTGCGGATGATGACGCCTCGTCGGGCGGCGCGACTCATGCCGGCCATGAACGCCACCGGAGCCGCGATGATCAAGGGGCAGGGAGTGGCGACGACGAGCACCTCGGCGAAGCGCGTCGGTTCTCCCGACACCCACCAGGCGAGCCCCGCCAAGGCGTACGCCGTGATCGCGAAAGGAAGCGCGAAGCGATCGGCGAGACGCACCATCGGCGCCTTGGTAGCCGCAGCGCCCTCGACCAGCGCGACGATCTGCTGGTA
The DNA here is from genome assembly GCA_018895315.1 of Actinomycetota bacterium. Lineage (GTDB taxonomy): Bacteria > Actinomycetota > Actinomycetes > Actinomycetales > Microbacteriaceae > Microbacterium. Next base: position 3,578 of record JAHIOK010000341.1, read on the forward strand.
CTGGCTGTCGGCGGCAGCGCGTGTCGTCTGCAGCACGATGGCGGCCGAGCCGTTGACACTTCCGCTGAGCACCTCGTCGCCCGACGTCTTCTCGACGGGAAGGCTTTCACCCGTCAGTGATGACTCATCGAACACGCCGGCGTCGCTGATCAGCGTCCCGTCGACGGGAACCACCTCATCGGCGCGCACCAGAATGTGCACGCCCACAGTGATCTCGTCGATCGGGATATCGTCCGCGTCGCCCGACGGCCCGATGCGATGCGCCGTGCGAGGGTTGCGCGACAGGAGGGCGCGGAGATCGCGTGTCGCCCGGCCGGCGGCATAGCTCTCCAGGGCTTCCCCGGTCGTGAGCATGAGCACGATCACGAGTGCGGCCCAGAGCTCGCCCACGAGGACGGTCGCGACGATCGCCGTCACCGCGATGATGTCGACGCCGAAGGTGCCCGCACGCAGGGCTCGGAGCATCCCCCACGCAGAACGGCCAGCCACCGTCAGTACGTACGCGGTGAGGAGCCAGGTCGCCGTGACGGACCACGGAGTGAAGCTCAGCCCTCCGGCGATGGCTGCGATGGCGATCGTCGTGGTGACCCACGGGAATCGTCCGATCCATGACGCCGTCCGGGCTGCGGAACTGTCCTGCGCGACGCGGAGGTCAGTCATCGATGACCGCGTAGCGATCGGGTTCGGGTGCCCGGAGGAATCCGCGGCCGCTCACGGATGCCGGAATGATCCTGACCCACCGGTACTTGAGCGTCGGTATCCACGGTGTCAGCCCGAGCGCATCGGCGGCGTCAATGTCGTCCTGGTGCTCGATCCGCTCCGCCTCACCCTTGACGACCACACTGGCCGCGGTGCGATCGTCGTGTTCATCGACTTCGAACGCGACATGAGGATTCGCGGACAGTTCCGCGAGCTTCGAGCCCGGAGCGGTGCGGAACAGGAGGCTGCCCTGATCGACGATGAAGTTGACCGGGAAGATGTCGATCTCGCCGCCGACCGCCAGAGCGAGCCGACCGAGAGCTGCGCGGTCGAGCACCGCCCAGCATTCATCGGCGGACAGAGAGCGGACGGCGGGGTCATCGGTGACGTACATGCTGCCTCCTCATCGGCGTAGCCGCAGTCTGTCGCGAACGCTCCGGATGCCCCAGGGTCGAAGGTCCCGCGATGATGTGCGGCGTCAGGACGAGGTGTGCTTGCGTTCGGCGCCGTACACGGCCGCCTGCGTGCGGCGCTCCATCCCGAGCTTCGCGAGCAGTCCGCTCACGTAGTTCTTCACCGTCTTCTCGGCGAGGCCGAGCCGCGCCCCGATCTCGCGATTCGTGAGTCCGCCGGCGATGAGTTCGAGCACCTGGCTCTCGCGCAGCGACAGTGCCGGTTCGAATGCTTCGTGTGCGCGGAGCGGATCGGGCCGCAGTGCCTCGGCCGCCCGTCGCAGCACGTCGGCGGACTGGATCGTGCTTCCCGCGGCCGCGCGGCGGATCGCGGCGATCAGCGCCCCGCTGCGGATGTCTTTGAGCACATAGCCGCTGGCGCCCGCGAGCACCGCAGAGCGCAGCGCCGCGTCGTCGTCGTAGGCGGTGAGGA
>JAHIOK010000342.1 GCA_018895315.1 Actinomycetota bacterium
GAGGCGGGCGGGCAGGTCGTAGTCGACCATGACGTAGCGGCGTGCGACCATGACTCCGCGCAGGCGTCGGAGCAGCGTCTCCGTGCCCTCGGCGTCGTGTTGCCCGGCGATCAGTACCGCCTCGGACTGCAGGATGACGGGGCCGAAGACTTCGAGTCCGGCCTGTTTGAGGGTTGTGCCGGTCTCCACCACATCGGCCACGGCATCGGCGACGCCGAGGCGCACGGCGGATTCGACCGCCCCATCGAGCGGCACGAGGTCGACCGCGACACCGTGGGTGTCGAGGAATCCGTCGACGAGTCCCGGATAGGAGGTTGCGATGCGCACGCCCTCGAGGTCGGTGACCTCGGTGAAGCGACCCGCGGGAGCAGCGAAGCGGAACGTCGAGCCCGCGAATCCGAGCGCTTCGATCTCTTTCGCACCGGGCATGCGAGCGTCCAGCAGCAGGTCGCGCCCGGTGATCCCGACATCCAGTGCGCCGGACCCGACGTAGGTCGCGATGTCTTTCGGACGCAGGTAGAAGAACTCGACATCATTGGCCGGGTCGATGACGTGCAGGTCTTTGGGGTCACGGCGACCCGTGTAACCCGCTTCGTTGAGCATGTCTTGAGCTGTCTCGGCGAGCGAGCCCTTGTTCGGCACGGCAATACGCAGCATGGAAGAGTGACTTTCGGTGTGGGATCGGGTGAGGGGCAACGGCTCAGAGATGTCGGTAGACATCTTCGAGCGTGAGGCCCTTCGCGAGCATCAGCACCTGGAGGTGGTACAGCAGCTGAGAGATCTCCTCCGCTGCTGCATCCGTCGTCTCGTACTCGGCCGCCATCCAGACCTCAGCGGCTTCCTCGACGATCTTCTTGCCGATCGTGTGGACGCCGGCGTCGAGCTCGGCGACCGTCCCCGAACCGGCGGGCCGCTCGACCGCCTTGGCGGTGAGCTCGGCGAACAGCGAGTCGAACGTCTTCACCATGCCAGGGTATCGAACCGCACGGGGCTCTCGGTGCGGATACGGCTCACGCGTGACGGTGGTGCTGGCCGGCGCTGGCCCGCAGCGCGACGATCGCGGCGCCGGGATCGACTGCTCCGAACACCGCGGAGCCGGCGACGAACGTATCGGCGCCGGCCTCGGCCGCCTGCGCGATGGTCGACTCGCCGATGCCTCCGTCCACCTGCAGCCACACCGAGGAACCGCGCCGGCGGGCCTCATCTGCGAGGAAGCGGAGCTTGGGCATCGTCTCGGGCATGAACGACTGACCACCGAAACCGGGCTCGACCGTCATCACGAGGATCTGGTCGAATTCATCGAGCACGTCGACGAGACTCTCCACGGCCGTCCCCGGCTTCACCGCGACGCCCGCCCGCGCCCCGATCGCCCGAAGGCGCCGGGCAAGGGAGACCGGTTCGGTGGACGCCTCCAGGTGGAAGGTCACCGAGGCCGCGCCGAGCTCGGCGTATTCCGGAGCCCAGCGCTCGGGCTCATCGATCATGAGGTGCACATCCAGCGGCACCGGGCTCGTCGCCTGGATGCGGCTGACCATCTGCGGGCCGAACGTGAGGTTCGGGACGAAGTGGTTATCCATCACGTCGACGTGCACGAAATCTGCTCCCGCGATGCGCGCGAGATCGGCCTGCATGTTGACGAAGTCGGCGGCCAGGATGCTGGGATTGATGCGCACGTCACCGTTGCGCTCATCGGGGGAAGACACGGGTCCATTATGGTCGGGCTGTGGACCCGATCCTTCAGATGCTCCAGGACGTGCTCGACGACGTACGCTCCGACACCTCCGGCGCCACCGCGGACTACATCCCCGAACTCGCTCGTGCGGACCCGGCTCCGCTCGCGCTCGCCGCCGTGGGTCCGCGGGGCCGCGTGTTCACCGTCGGCGACGATCACGTCGAGTTCACGATCCAGTCGATGTCCAAGCCGTTCGTGCTCGCTCTGGCGCTGCGCGAACTCGGGCGCGAGCGCGTGCTGCGCTCGGTGGGTGTCGAGCCGAGCGGCGAGCCGTTCAATGCGATCAGCCTCGAAGCGGGTACGGGCCGGGCTGCGAATCCTCTCGTCAACGCCGGTGCGATTGCGACGACGTCGCTCATTGCCGGAACAGATGTGGAAGAGCGCACAGGGCGCATCGTCGGCGTGCTGTCGCAGTTCGCAGGGCGCTCGCTCTGGGTCGATGAAGCCGTGTACGCCTCGGAGTCGGAGTCCGGTCACCGCAACCGTGCTCTGGCGCACCTCATGCGTTCCTACGGATCGATGCAGGGCTCGGTCGACCTCGCGGTGGAGAGCTACTTCCGCCAGTGCTCGGTGCTGGTCACGGTGCGCGACCTCGCGGTCATGGCAGGCACGCTCGCCTTCGGCGGCGTCAACCCCACCACCGGTGAGCGGGTGGTCTCGGAGCGCATCGCGCGCGACGTCGTTTCGATCATGTCGAGCTGTGGAATGTACGACTTCTCCGGCGAGTGGCTGCTGCGCGTCGGGCTGCCGGCGAAGAGCGGCGTGAGCGGCGGCATCCTGGCGGTCGCACCCTCGCAGTACGGCGTGGGGGTGTTCAGCCCCCGGCTGGACAGCCATGGCAACAGCGTGCGCGGCTCAGGAGTATTGGAGCGGCTCTCCGAGGATTTCGGGATGCATCTGCTCGAGCCGCACGAGAGCATCGCCGAACCCGGGATCTCGGTGGAACGCACCGAGGACGGCGTGACGGTGCTGCTCGGCGGAGAGCTGGGATTCGCCGGAGCCGAGCGTGTGCTGAGTGTGCTCGGCGAAGTCGTCGGGGCTCTTCCCGACGGTGCGACGATCACGGTGGACGCCCGGGATGTCGCACGTCTGCATCCCGCGGCGCTCACCGCCATCCGCGACGTGCTCGGGGGCGACGCCGGACGCATCCGGCTTCTGGAATAGATCGCGCGGGGTCAGCGGCGGCGCAGGAGCGAGATGAACATCGCGTCGGTGCCGTGGCGGTGCGGCCACAGCTGCGCGCGGCCCGAGCCGTCGGCGGGCGCAGGCAGGTCCATCGGCGTGTCGGAGACCTGCTGCAGCACCTCGCGTGCGTCCAGCTCTTCGAGCTCGTCGCCGAGGGTGCGGCGCGCCTCGGCGAGCACGCCCGCGGTCTCAGCGAGGTGCGGTGAGCACGTGACGTAAGCGAGGATGCCGCCCGGTTTCAACGCCGAGAACGCCTCTGCGACGAGCTCACCCTGGAGGGCCACCAGCTCGGGCACATCGGCCGGCGTCTTGCGCCACCGCGCCTCCGGGCGACGGCGGAGCGCGCCGAGCCCCGTGCACGGGGCATCCACGAGGATGCGGTCGTACATACCCGCGGAATCCTGCGCAAGAACGCGGCCATCTTCTTCACTGACAGTGACCTCGAGCGGCACTGCCTTCAGCGCCTCCCGAACGAGTCCGGCGCGTGGATGGGAGATCTCGTTGGCATCGAGCGTGGCGCCGTGCGCGAGTGCCTCGGCCGCGAGTATCGCCGTCTTCCCGCCGGGGCCTGCGCAGAGATCGAGCCAACGCTCGCCGTCGCGCACGGGGGTCGCGCGCGTCAACGCGAGGGCCGCGAGCTGTGATCCCTCGTCCTGTACGCGCAGTCGCCCGCCGGATTCCCGGATGAGCGGCTCGGGGTCTCCGCCGCCCGGGCGGAACCCGTACGGCGAGTACGGCGTCGAGGTCGCCCCGGAGGGCCCGGAGACCAGTCCCGGGAGGGCCACCATCGTCACTCGCGGCGC
>JAHIOK010000343.1 GCA_018895315.1 Actinomycetota bacterium
CGCGGTAGACGGCGTTCTCGTTGCCCGGGATGAGACTCGAGGCGAGGATCACGGTGTCCCACGGGACGGGCTCGATCGCGTGGTCGAGGTTCGCCATGCGGCTGAGCACGGCCATCGGCTCGCCCTGCGAGCCCGTCGACATGTAGACGATCTTGTCGTCGGGCAGATCGCGCGCCTTCTTGTAGTCGATCAGGACGCCCGGGGGCACCGTCAGGTAGCCGAGGTCTTCGCAGATCGTCATGTTGCGCACCATGCTGCGGCCGAGAAGCGCCACACGGCGACCGTGGGCGGCCGCGGCATCCAGCACCTGCTGCACACGGTGCACGTGGCTCGAGAAGCTCGCGACGATGACCCGGCGGGGCGCCTTGCCGATGACCTGATCGAGCACCGGACCGATGCTGCGCTCGGTGGGCGTGAAGCCCGGGACGTCGGCGTTCGTGGAATCGACGAGGAAGAGGTCGACGCCCTCTTCACCCAGGCGCGCAAACGCGCGGAGGTCGGTGAGCCGATTATCGAGCGGCAGTTGGTCCATCTTGAAGTCGCCGGTGGCCAGCACGAGACCGGCAGGCGTGCGGATGGCGACCGCCAGAGCGTCGGGGATCGAGTGGTTGACCGCCACGAACTCGAGGCCGAAGGGGCCGACCTGCTCGTGCCCGCCCTCTTTCACCGTGAGGGTGTAGGGCTTGATGCGGTGTTCTTTGAGCTTCGCCTCGATCAGGGCGAGAGTCAGCCCCGAGCCGATCAGGGGAATGTCGCGCTTGAGCTTGAGGAGATAGGGGACCGCGCCGATGTGGTCTTCGTGACCGTGCGTGAGCACGACCGCAACGATGTCGTCGAGGCGGTGCTTGATCGGCTCGAAATCCGGCAGGATCAGGTCGACGCCGGGCTGGTGCTCTTCGGGGAAGAGCACGCCGCAGTCGACGACGAGGAGCTTGCCCTCGTATTCGAAGACGGTCATGTTGCGGCCGATCTCGCCGAGTCCGCCCAGAGGCATGACACGGAGGGTTCCCGGCTGCAGGGCGGGGGGTTCGTACATCGTGGTGGCCATACGATCGTGCCTTTCCGGGATGCCTGTGTTCGAGGCATCCGTTCACTTCGCGGTCGGCGCGAACAGCGCCGACGTCTATCGAGTTGTGCCGTGCACCTTTGGCAGTGCGCCACCTGCGGCGGCGTTGCGGTCGGGACGGAAGTTGGAGAAATCTGCTCCGGGGACTCCGGTGACGAGGGCGATCTCGTCTTCGATCATCGCGGCTTCCCACTCCTCGGGACCCACCAGGGGCAGGCGCACGCGGGGGCTGCCGATACGACCGAGGCCGTGCAGGATGTACTTCGCACTGACCGTGCCGGGCACGTGCGTCATGACGGCTCGCACCAGCGGCTCGAGCTGCTTGTGCGCAGCGGTCGCGGTCTTCAGGTCGCCCGCGTTCACCGCGTCGACGATGGTGCGGTACGGCGCGGGGGCGATGTTGGCGGTGACGCCGATCATTCCGGATGCGCCGATCGAGAGGTGCGGCAGCACGTTGGCGTCGTCGCCGGAGAAGTACATCAGGTCGGTCTGGTTGAGCACGCGGCTGACCTCGCTGAAGTCACCCTTCGCGTCCTTCACCGCCAGGATGTTCGGATGCTTGGCCAGACGCAGGATCGTCTCGTACTTGATCTCGACTCCGGTGCGTCCGGGGATGTCGTAGAGGATGACGGGCAGGTCGGTGGCATCCGCCACCAGCCGGAAGTGCGTCAGGATTCCGGCCTGCGTGGGCTTGTTGTAGTAGGGCGTGACGATCATGATGCCGTCGGCGCCGGCCTTCTCGCTGGCCTTGTAGAGCTCGATGGCGTGCGCGGTCTCGTTGGAGCCACCGCCGGTGATGATGCGCGCACGGCCGGCCGCGACATCCTTGCCCACCTCGACGAGCCGGAGCTTCTCGGAGTCGGTGAGGGTGCTGGTCTCACCCGTGGTCCCGGTGACGACGATGCCGTCGGCGCCCGCACTGACGACATCGTCGATGTGCTTCTCCACTGCAGGCCAATCGACTTCACCATCGGCGGTCATCGGAGTGATGAGTGCGACGAGGACCTGTCCGAAAGGGTTGCCCGAGTGCGTCATGTGTTCCAGGGTATCGGTTCGGCGCCCCGGGGCCCGGCCCGATTCAGCGCCCGCGCTGACCCAGACGCGCCACAAGCGCATCGGGCAGCAGGCGCACGAGCACCGCGAGCGCCTTGTACCGACGCGACGGGATCGACACCGACCGGCCGCGGGCGGCATCCCGCAACGCCTCCGCGACGACGGCCGGCGCATCGAGCCACATCCAGCCGGCGATCCCCTCCTCGCCCGGAGGCAGGCCGAGACGCTCGTGAAAGCGGGTGTGCACGAAACCGGGACATACGGCGGTGACCGTCACGCCGCGAGCAGAGTACGCAGCATTCGCCCAGCGGCTGAAGCTCACGAGCCATGCTTTCACCGCACCGTATGTCGATCGGGGCATGAAGGCCGCGATCGAGGCCACATTGATGATGCGACCGCTCCCCCGCGGCAGCATCGTGCCCAGCGCCGCGTGGGCGAGCCGCATCGCGACTTCGTCATGCAGCCGCAGGTGCCTCACTTCGGCTTCGATGTCGTTGCACTCGAACGCGAGCGGCATCCCGAAGCCCGCGTTGTTCACCAGAATGTCGACCGGATGCCGCGCATCGGCCAGTCTTGCCACGACCGTGTCGCGAGCATCGGGGTCGAGCAGGTCCGCGGCGAGAACGTCGACCTCGACGCCGAAGCGCGCACGCAGCGAACCGGCGAGCTCCTCGAGGGCGGCGCGATCTCGCGCCACCAGGACGAGATCGGCACCGCGCGCCGCGAGCTGACGTGCGAACTCGGCCCCGAGGCCGGAGCTCGCACCGGTGATGAGCGCCGTCGCCACGATGACCTACGGCGAGACGCGACCGTTGGCGTTGAAGGCGGCGTAGGTGAGTGGCATGAGCTCGCGCCAGGCCGTCTCCATCTTCTCGGCGCACATCTCGATCTCGCGTTGCGGGAACGACGGGAAGTGCGTGCCCTCCACCTTGGTGCGCAGCGAGAGGAAGTTCATCAACGCGCGGGCGTTCATCGTGACGTACATCGATGAGTAGATGTTCAGCGGAAGGACGATGCGCGCCACTTCGCGGGCGACGCCGGCAGCCAGCATCCGCTGATACGCGTCGAAGGCGTGCACGGATGCCTCGCGGGTCGCCGCATCGACGAGTTCGTACTGCTCCTCGGTGCCAGGGAGGAATTCGTATGCTCCGGGCTTGCCGACCTGCAGCAGGTTGCGCTCGCGGGCAGGAACATAGAACACCGGACGCAGCTCGCGATAGCGCCCCGACTCTTCGTTGTACGACGCCATGCGGTGTCGCATGAACTCACGGAACACGAAAATGGGTGCCTGCACGTAGAAGGTCATCGAGTTGTGCTCGAACGGCGAGCCGTGGCGGTCGCGCATCAGGTAATTGATGAGTCCGCGGTCGCGGGCGGTCGCCTCCGTGCCTGCCGCGGCGTCGTCGAGGGTCTGCTCACCCTGGGTCGACACCCGCGCGGCGAAGAGGACATCCGAGTCGGCGGCGCTGGAACGCACCAATTCGACCGTGACATCACTGCGGAAAGAAGGGGTGGGGCTCACGGCGGCATCGGTCACGATGTCAGACTACCGGCGCTCTCCACAGCCCTCGCTCCGGATCTATTCAGCGGAAAGCGACTATCGTTGAGTTTCATGCCCTTCGTGCTCGCCCTCGTCGTGCTCGCCGCACTCCTCTCGGCGACCGTGACCGTCGGCGTGTATCTGCAGTGGATGCAGCGTCGCCCGCGCCCCGACCTCGCCCACGAGATCATCCAGCCGGAGCGGCTCGGTGCGGATGCGCTCGGCGAGACAGCGACGCTGCTGCAGTTCAGCACGGACCGCTGCGCCCGCTGCCCCGGAGTGCACCGCACGCTCGCTGCCGTCGCCGACACTCACGAGGGCGTGCGCCACCTCGACATCGATCTGACCGACCGGCCCGACATCGCCAAGCACTTCCACGTGATGCAGACGCCCACGACCCTGGTGCTCGACAGCGACGGTGCCATCCAGACGCGTTTCGGCGGCATCCCGAGCCGCGACGTCGTCGAGCTTGAGCTCGCACGAGTGACCGGCGCGAGTCAATCACTCCCCGAGCCCGTCGAGCGCGGTTAGGCTGACCGCGACGCGCCGCGCCCGGCGAGCGCCGGAGTGGGAGGTTCTGATGACCGTCACGAGTGAAGCCACCGCCGTATGGCAGGGAAGCCTGACCGAGGGGTCGGGCACCGTCGCCTTCGGTTCGTCCGGACTCGGCACGTTTCCGATCGACTGGAAGGCCCGCAGCGAAGGCTCGGCATCCGTCACGACGCCGGAAGAGCTGATCGCAGCGGCGCATTCCTCGTGCTTCAGCATGGCGCTCTCGCACGCACTCGCCGCCCACGGCACCCCACCGTCGTCGATCGACACGACAGCATCCGTCACGTTCAAGCCCGGCACGGGCATCACCGGCAGCCACCTCAACGTCAACGCCGTCGTTCCCGGCCTGAGCGCCGCGGACTTCGACCGTATCGCCGCGGAGGCCAAGTCCGGATGCCCGGTGTCGCAGGCTCTCGCCGGAATCGAGATCACCCTCGAGGCGACTCTTGCCTGACGCCGGTCGGGTTGTCATCGCCGGCGCATCCGGGCTGATCGGGCGCGCCCTGATCGACTCGCTCCGCGCCGACGGCATCGCAGTCACGACTCTGGTGCGGCACGCACCGGAGGCGCCCGGACAGGTCGAATGGCTCGCGGACGACCGGCCGCTCGACCCGGCAGTGCTCGCGGGCGCTCGGGCCGTGGTGGGACTCAACGGCGCCAGCATCGGCCGCTTCCCGTGGACGAAGCGCTACAAGAACACCCTGCTGTGGTCGCGGATCACCCCGACACGGACCCTGGCGACGGCCATCAATGCTCTGGGTGCGGATGCCCCGGCCTTCGTCTCCGCCTCGGCGGTCGGCTACTACGGCTCGGTTCCGGGAGCGACTCTCACCGAGGCATCCCCTCGCGGTGATTCGTTCCTCGCCGACCTCTGCGGTGAGTGGGAGAACGCCGCCCTCGCCGCGGGGCCCGCCGCGCGGGTCGCTCTGCTTCGGACCGCGCCGATCGTGCACCCGCAGGGTGTGCTGAAGCCGCTGATGCTGCTCACCAAACTCGGCGTCTCGGGTCCGCTCGGCCGCGGCACTCAGATGTGGCCGTGGATATCGCTCGATGACGAGGTGCGCGCCATCCGTCACATCATCGACGCGGATGTCGCCGGCCCGGTGAACCTCACCGGGCCCGAGCCTGCCAGCGCGAACGATCTCGGCTTCGCTCTGGCGCAGCGCATGAACCGCCCGTTCCTCGTGCGGGCGCCCGTGTGGGGCATGAAACTCGCGCTCGGAACCGATGCGACGGAGGCGTTGATCACCTGCGACGCCGTGGTCCTGCCCGAGGTGCTGACGGGCTCGGGGTTCGAGTTCCGGCACCCCACCGTGGTGGACGCGGTCGCCGCAGCCCTGCCCGCCCGCTAAGAACGGGCGCGGTGCTCGGCGGTTTCCAGGCGGATGGATCGACTGATCGCCTGACGCGCCCTCCGGCGGTCGCCGGCGCCGTCGTAAGCGAGCCCCAACCGGTACCAGGCACGCCAGCTGTCGGGTTCGGCCTGGACGGCATCGCGGTACGCCGGGAACACGGCATCCCCGTCCGCCCGGATGACCCGCCCACTCGGTCGCACCGAGACCTCGTCGTCCGGCAGTGCGCCTTCGGCCTCGAGGCGGCGACCGAGGGCCTCCGCGCGGACGCCGAACATGATCTCGCGGACGAGTGCCCAGGCCGCGACCAACGGAAGCACCAGCAGCGCGAAGCCCATAGCGACGCCGATCGGATCACCGCTGATGAGGAGCAGCCAGGCGCGCTGAGCGACCAGCACGATGTAGAGCGCGAGAAGCGCCGCCATGACGGCGACGCCGATGCGTGCGGTCATGCGCTGGTCGCGCGGGCGACCTGTCCTGGGACGCCCCCCTCGTCGAGCGGCGCGGCGGCGGCCGACCCGGGAAGACGCACGCCGATGTCGAGGAAGCTGTCGAGGCCGATGCTGATCCCGCGCGCGTCGCGCGCTGCGGCGAGCGCGAGCCGGATGCCGGGGCCATACGCCAGTGCCGGCTCGATCGTGTCATGCACGATCGTGAGCGACTCACCCTGGCCTGACAGCACGACCTCCTGGCGGGCGATCACTCCGGGCCGGCGCAGCGAGTGAATCGGAACGCTCGCGACCTGCTGCCCCCGGGCGCGCTGATCGACGTGCGGCGATTCGACGGGACCGACCCCCTGGCGCGCCGCGGCGATTACCTCCGCAGTACGCACCGCCGTGCCGCTCGGGGAGTCGACCTTGGTCTCGCGATGCGCCTCGACGATCTCGATCGACGGGAAGTACGGTGCGGCGACGGCGGCGAGCGCCGTGCCGATCACCGATCCCAGCGAGAAGTTGGGGATGAAAACGGCGCCGGTGCCGGCGGCATCCACCAACGGCCGTACCAGAGCGATGCGCTCGGCGGACCAGCCTGAGGTGCCG
>JAHIOK010000344.1 GCA_018895315.1 Actinomycetota bacterium
GTTCCTCTTTCTCGGCGCCTTCATGCTGTCCGAGCCACTGACGATGCCGCCGCGCCGCTGGCAGCAGCTCATTGTTGCGGCCGCGGTCGGCGTTTTCGCGGGGTGGCCGATCGCGGTCGGCGACATCATGAGCCTCGGCCAGGAACGCGCGCTCCTGATCGGCAACCTGATCGCCTTCTTGTTCTGCCTCCGCTCGGCGGTGCGTCTGACCCTCGAGCGACGGACGGCAGCGGCAGCCACGGTGCAGGAGCTCACGTTCCGGACGAAGCGTCCGGTGTCATTCCTTCCCGGTCAGTTCCTCGAGCTCGACGTGCCGCATCGGCGCCCCGACGCGCGAGGCACCCGGCGTGAGTTCAGCATCGTCTCGGCGCCGGAAGAGCTGCCGATGCTGCAGATCGCGTTCCGCGACGGCAAGGGACCCCAGAGCAGCTACAAGAAAGCTCTCGCCGCCGTCGAAGCGGGCGACGTCCTCGCGGTGACGGGAGTGTGGGGCGATTTCTTGCTGCCGCACAATCCAGAGAGCCCGATCGTCATGGTCGCAGCGGGTATCGGGGTCACCCCATTCGTCTCGCAGCTGCGACACCTCCGCCTCGCCGGTGAGCAGCGCGACATCCGCCTGGTTTACGTCGCCTCGACCTCCGAGGACCTCGTCTTCCGAGATGAGCTCGAGGCTTCCGGCATCCCGGTCTCGGTCTTCACGCGGGATGAGCCCGCCCACCTGCCTGCGCACTGGACGTGGTCGGGCGGAGTGCGACTCGACGCAGACGTGCTGCACGAGGTCGTACCCGACATTGCTACGCGCCACGCGTATGTGTCGGGGCCGGCCGGGCTGATCGCCGATCTCGCTCCGGCGCTCGAGAAGGCCCGCTCGATCACGACGGATGCCTTCAGCGGCTACTGAGCCCCGGGGTTGGGGCCCCGGGTCCGGGCTCTGTGGGTGTGGTCGAGTCCCCGCGAAGGTTCTGCGCCAAACCTATGATCGACGGCCTGCGGGGGTCGATTCGCCACAGATTCTCGGACGTTGTCCCCGCGGCCTTGCGAAGGTTCTGCGCCAAACCTGTGGGTCCTGGGCCGCCGGGGTCGGATCGCCACAGAATCTCCGGACCCGCAGTGCGAGGTTCCGACATGACGCCCCGCGCGGGCCTGTGCACGAAGACCCGAGGCATCGAGCTCGGGGTCCTCGTCTGCGATGCCGAGGCGGGTCAGACCCCGACCTCGGGCGCGCTCGACGCCACGAGGGGCAGGCGCACGGCGAAGGTGGTGTCGCCGGGAACACTGTCGACCGTGATCGACCCGTGGTGAGCCGCGACGATCGCACGCGCGATGGAAAGCCCGAGCCCTGTGCCGCCGGTCTTGCGAGCGCGGGAGCGATCGGCGCGGGAGAAGCGCTCGAAAAGTTCGTCGGCGATCTCGGGATCGACGCCTGGACCATTGTCGTGCACGCGGAGCACCGCCTCGCCGCCTTCGCGGACGACACTCACCGTGATCTCGGTGCCGGCGGGGGTGTGCGTCCGCGCGTTGGCGAGCAGGTTGGCGGCGACCTGATGAAGCCGGGCCTCGTCGCCCGCGATCTGCACGGACGCGTCGCCCACGTCGAGTGACCAGCGGTGGTCCGCCCCGGCGGTGCGCGCGTCACCGAACGACTCGATCGCGAGCCGGGTGAGATCGACCGTGCCGTAGACCAGCTCTTGGCCCTCGTCGAGCCGGGCCAGCAGCAGCAGATCTTCGACGAGGCGCGTCATCCGCAGTGACTGCGCCTGGATGCGTTCGAGCGAGGTCTCTGTGTTCTCGCTCAGCGAGGGATCGCGCAGGGAGAGTTCTGAGTAGCCGCGGATGGAGGCCAGGGGGGTGCGCAGTTCGTGGCTCGCATCCGCGACGAAGCTCCTCATCCGCTCCTCGTTGCGCTGACGGGCATCGAGTGACTCGTCGATGTGGTCGAGGAGAGTGTTCAAGGCGGCGCCGACGCGGCCGATTTCGGTGCGGTCGTCGGCTTCGGATTTCGGCACGCGCTCGGCGATCGAGACCGCACCTTCAGAGAGAGGGAGGGATGCGACACGGGTAGCGGTATCGGCGACGGCGCGCAGTGGACGAAGGCCCAGCCGAATCACGACGGCGATCGCGATGCCGAGAACGATGAGTCCGCCGAGGGTGACGAGAGCTACGGTCGGCGCGATCTGTGCGATCTGCGAGCTGACCTCGGTCAGGGGGAGACCCGCGACGATGGCGTAGCGGCCGGCGAAGGTGTCAGAACCCACGCGGTACGATCCGATGCCGTGGACATCGGTCGTGATGAGGGTAGAGGTGTTGGCGCTTCGCAGCAGCTGCGTGACCTGATCATCGGTCAGCGCCTGCACGGTCCCCCCGCTGGTGACATAGGCCCCATCTATGCCTGATGTGGACTGCACGACCAGCAGGAAGCCCGGTTGCGCGCGACGGGCGTTGTTCAACGTCTCATAAGCCGTAGCCGCCGTCGCGCCGGGGGTGAGCAGCGCTTGCGCGGCCTGGTTGCCGGCATCGCGCAGTTTCGCGTCGAGGTTGAGCATGAGGCTCTGGCCGACGAACGCGCTGGTCGCGATGCCCACGATCACGAGGATCAGCGCGACGATGCCGGTGACGGTGACCATGAGCCGCACCTGCAGGCTCCACGGCCGATGCCGGCGCCGAGGAGCTGCGTGGGATTCGACCTCCGAGGATGCGGGAGCGCTCGTCACGTTCACTGAGGAGCTTTGATCATGTATCCGACGCCGCGAACGGTGTGGATGAGGGCCTCCTGGCCCTGGTCGATCTTTTTGCGGAGGTACGAGATGTACAGTTCGACGACGCTCGATCGGCCGCCGAAGTCGTAGTTCCACACGCGGTCCAGGATCTGGGCCTTGGACACCACGCGACGCTGGTTGCGCATGAGGTAGCGGAGCAATTCGAATTCGGTGGCGGTCAGATCGATCTCGACGCCCGCGCGTTCGACCTCGTGGCTGTCCTCGTTGAGGGAGAGGTCTCCCACCCGCAGGATGGGTTCGGACTCGCTCGCCTGTGCGGTGCCTGCGCGGCGCATCAGGCCGCGCAGGCGCGCGACGACCTCCTCGAGGCTGAAGGGCTTGGTGACGTAGTCGTCGCCGCCGGCCGTGAGCCCTGCGACACGATCGCCGACGGCATCCTTCGCGGTGAGAAAGAGAACCGGCACCTCGTTGCCGGACTGGCGGAGCCGCTGCAGGACGGCCATACCGTCGAGGTCGGGCATCATGATGTCGAGCACCATCGCGTCGGGGTCGAAGTCGCGAGCGGACTGCAGAGCCTGGAAACCGGATGCTGCGGTGCGCACGTCCCACCCTTCCATGCGCAACGCCATCGACAGCAGATCGGTGAGCATCTGCTCGTCATCGACGACGAGCACGCGCGGCGCACTGCCGTCGGCACGGTGGAGGGAGGAGGCGGGTGCGATCGTGGTCATGGCTCGATTCTGCTCCGGAAGCTATGAGCTTCCTATGGTGCAGCCTATGGGTGCGCTGTGAGTTCCGCAGCGGGATCAGCGCACGATCAGAGAATTCTCATAGATGTCCCAGATGGCTCTCATGAACCACCCTCGTAGCGTCTGTTCGACGGCCGATTCCCGCGGCCGAGAGGAGACCCATGTACTGGACCTATCTGCGGCGAGAACTCGGCGGCCGCAAGAAACAGACGATCATCGTCGCGGCGGGCCTCGCCATCGCGATCGCCCTCGTCATCATCGTCAACTCGCTCGCCGCAGGTGTCCGCGATGCCCAGGCGACCGCACTGGAGTCGGTGTACGGAGTGGGGACAGACCTCACCGTCACCGGAGCCGCGGTCACACCCGGCAGTGGTGGCGGACAGCGGTTCGACGTCGGACGGGGGGACGGGCAGACCGCCGACGGCACGACGACGGTCAATCAGTCGCGTTTGACGACGTCGCCGGGACGCAGCACGCTCGGCGCCTCGACATTGGCAACCGTCTCAGCCTCGGACGGCGTATCTGCGGCCTCCGGCGCTCTCAGCCTCACCAACGTCACGTTCTCGGGTCAGATGCCCGATCAGTCGCAGATCCAGTCGGGCGGCGCCCAGGGCGCGGTACCTCGGACCGCACCGACCGGTGGCGCGGATGGCGCGGGGGGGAGTGCGTTCAACCTCAACTCCTTCACGGTGCTCGGCATCGATCCCGCCAACACCACGGTCGGCCCGCTCTCTGCTGTCACACTCTCGGACGGGCGCGTGCTGACGTCGGCGGATGCCGGACAGAACGTCGCGGTCGTTGACGCGACATATGCGTCGACCAACAGCCTCGCCGTGGGCGGCACGGTCAACGTCAGCGGCACCGACATGAGCATCGTGGGCATCATCACTTCCTCGACGAGCGCGGACACCGCCGCCAACGTCTACATTCCGCTGGATGTCGCACAGACGCTGTCCGGCGCGGGAGACGTCATTTCGACGATCTATGTCGAGGCGGCCTCATCCAGCGACACCGCAGCGGTGCAGACCGCAATCAAGGCCGCTCTCCCGGATGCGACGGTCAGCTCGCAGTCGGAGCTCGCTTCGACGGTCTCCGGATCTCTCTCCAGCGCCTCGTCGTTGATTTCGAACCTCGGCACCTGGCTGTCGATCATCGTGCTCGCGGTCGCGGTCGCCCTCGCGGTGCTGTTCACGATCTCGGGCGTCTCGCGTCGCACCAGGGAGTTCGGAACGCTCAAGGCGATCGGATGGTCGAACCGGCGCGTCGTGGGGCAGGTCGCGGGTGAATCGATGGTCCAGGGCCTGCTCGGTGGTGTGATCGGACTCGTGATCGGCCTCGCCGGAATCCTCGCGATCAACATCATCGGCCCGACCATCTCGGCCTCGGCCTCGACCTCGACGTCCGGTCCGGGGGGTCAGGGCGGACCCGGCGGCGGCTTCCCGGGAGGCGGCTTCGGTCAGGCCGCGGCCACCGCGACCGACATCGTGCTTCATGCTCCGCTGAGTATCACGGTGATCGTTGCCGCGATCGGTCTGGCCATCGCCGGTGGGCTGATCGCCGGAGCATTCGGCGGATGGCGCGCGGCTCGGCTGAGCCCCGCGGAAGCATTGCGTTCGGTGGGTTGAGAACACCATGGACGAGATCATCGGATCGGGCGTCACGGCGCCGTCATCGGCAGCAACGACAGGAGACCCAGAGATGACCATGACTGACCCGAGCGTCGTGGGCGCGGTGCCTGGTGCCGCCGGCGCGATCTACCGGATTGTCGGAGCAGTGAAGACATATACGCAGAAGGGGCGGATCGTCAAGGCGCTGACCGGCGTCGATCTCGAGATCACCCGTGGCGACTTCATCACCATTCAGGGGCCCACCGGTGGAGGGAAATCGACCTTCTTGCAGCTGTTGGGTGCGCTGGATCGCCCCACGTCGGGCTCGGTGTACCTGGGCGACACCGACATGGCCAAAGCATCCAACGGGGCGCTGGGGCGACTGCGAGCCGAGGAGATCGGATTCGTCTTCCAGGGGTTCAACCTGATCCCCACCCTCAATGCCTACGAGAACGTCAACATGGCGCTGGAACCGATGGGTCTGACCAGCGAGCAGCGCAAAGAGCGGGTGCTCGAGGCGCTCGAGCACGTCGGTCTCGCCGAGCGCGGCGATCACCTGCCGGGGGAGCTCTCGGGTGGTCAGCAGCAGCGCGTGGCAATCGCTCGCGCCATCGTGAAGCGTCCGAAAGTTCTCCTGGCCGATGAGCCCACCGGGAACCTCGACGAGAGCATGCGTGACGAGATCCTGCAGCTGCTGCAGGGACTGAACGACGAGGGACTCACCCTCATCGTCGTGACGCACGATTCCGCCGTCGCGCGTCGGGCCAAGCGCCGCCTGCGGCTGGAGAAGGGCACGGTGCGCGACATCACGCGCTGAGCGAAGAGCGAAGCGGCCGGACGCGTCAGAGGCGACCGGCCGCTTTCGCGTACTCGGCCATCCGATCGAAGACTGCGTCGAGGCGCGCGTCGGCCTGCTGAGCCTCGGGATGCGCGTCGTAGTGCGCCAGGATGCGACGGGCACCCTCGTCGAACGTGATCGTCGTGCGGAACTCCGGCACGAGCCCGGTGATCTTCGTCGTGTCGAACACCACCGAATGGGATTTGTCGCCGAGCA
>JAHIOK010000021.1 GCA_018895315.1 Actinomycetota bacterium
CTCAGAAGGTGCGCACGCTCATCCAGCGCGACTTCGACGCCGCGTTCGCCCAGGTGGATGTCATCGCTACGCCGACGGCACCGACCACGGCGTTCAAGCTCGGCGAGAAGATCGATGACCCGCTGCAGATGTATCTGAACGACGTCACGACGATTCCGGCGAACCTCGCCGGTGTCCCCGGCATCTCGATCCCCTCGGGTCTCGCCGAGGAGGATGGCCTGCCGGTCGGCATCCAGTTCCTCGCGCCCGCCCGCGAAGATGCCCGCCTGTACCGCGTTGGCGCGGCGCTCGAGGCTCTGCTGGTCGATTCATGGGGTGGACCGCTGCTCGACAGAGCCCCCGCACTTCTGGGAGGAGCCCGCTGATGGCCACCGTGAAGATCATGGACTTCGAGAAGGCACTCGAACTCTTCGAACCCGTGCTCGGGTTCGAAGTCCACGTGGAGCTGAACACGAAGACGAAGATGTTCTCCGCTGCCCCGAACTCGTTCGGACGCGAAGCCAACACCGACCTCGCACCTGTCGACCTAGGACTGCCCGGTTCGCTTCCGGTGGTCAACGGACAGGCCGTGCGCTACTCGATCAGCCTGGGGCTGGCCCTCGGATGCTCGATCGCGCCATCCAGCAGATTCGCGCGCAAGAACTACTTCTACCCCGACATGGGCAAGAACTATCAGATCTCGCAGTTCGACGAACCGATCGCCTTTGAGGGCTCGGTGGATGTCGAACTCGACGACGGCACCGTCCTCTCCGTGCCGATCGAACGAGCGCACATGGAAGAGGATGCCGGCAAGCTCACCCACGTCGGCGGTTCCACCGGTCGCATCCAGGGCGCGGACTATTCGCTCGTCGACTACAACCGCGCCGGTGTGCCCCTCGTCGAGATCGTCACCAAGATCATCTACGGCGCTGAACACCGCGCACCCGAGATCGCCAAGGCGTACGTGCAGACGATCCGCGACATCGTGCTCTCGCTCGGGATCTCCGACGCGAAGATGGAGCGCGGCAACCTCCGCTGCGACGCCAACGTGTCGCTGAGCCCCCGCGGTTCCGGCATGCTCGGCACCCGCACCGAGACGAAGAACGTCAACTCGATGCGCTCCGTCGAACGCGCCGTCCGCTACGAGATCCAGCGTCAGGCTGCGATCCTCGCCGCCGGCGGCACGATCACGCAGGAGACGCGACACTGGCACGAAGACACCGGCACGACCTCCCCGGGTCGCGCGAAATCCGACGCGGACGACTACCGGTACTTCCCGGAACCCGATCTGCTGCCTGTCGTGCCCTCGGCGGAGCTGATCGAAGAACTGCGTGCCGCGCTGCCGGAGCCGCCCGCCGCACGCCGTCGTCGGCTGAAGGCCGAGTGGGGTTACACCGACCTGGAGTTCCAGGACGTTGCCAACGGCGGGATCCTCGCCGAGGTCGAGGCGACGATCGCCGCCGGTGCATCGCCCGCGTCGGCCCGCAAGTGGTGGACGGGTGAGATCGCCCGTCTCGCGAACGCCCAGGGTCGGGAGGCATCCGATCTGGTCTCTCCCGCCGATGTGGCCGCCGTCGCGGCCCTCGTGGAGGCTGGGACGCTCAACGATAAGCTGGCTCGCCAGGTTCTCGAGGGCGTCATCGCCGGCGAGGGTACGCCGCAGGAGGTCGTGGATGCTCGTGGCCTCGCGGTCGTCTCGGACGACGGCCCGCTGATCGCCGCGATCGACGAAGCCCTCGCCGCGCAGCCCGATGTCATGGAGAAGATTCGCGACGGCAAGGTGCAAGCAGCGGGAGCTGTGATCGGCGCCGTCATGAAAGCGATGCGCGGACAGGCCGATGCGGCCCGTGTGCGCGAGCTCATCCTCGAGCGCGCCGCCCAGTAGCCGCCCAGGAAACACTCGCCCGGGCCGATGTCCGAGGCCCGGGCGAGAATGGATGCATGGGACGCGGTGACGGCACGGGGCGAATCGTCTCGCTCGACGATGCCGACGACACCGGAGCCGGCATCCTGCATGTCGATATGGACGCGTTTTACGCCTCGGTCGAGGTGCTCGACGACCCGTCGCTGCGCGGTAAGCCCGTCATCGTCGGCGCGCCGGAGGGCCGGAGCGTCGTCTCCAGCGCTTCGTACGAAGCCCGCCGGTTCGGCGTCCGCTCGGCGATGCCCGTGCCACAGGCCCTCCGTCTGTGCCCGAACGCGATCACCGTGATGCCACACTTCGACCGATACCTGGCGCTGTCTGCTCAGGTCATGGCGATCTTCCAGACGATCACTCCGCTGGTCGAGCCGCTGTCGATCGACGAAGCCTTCCTCGACGTGCGGGGTGCGCGCAGACTGTGGGGTCCACCCGGCACGATTGCCCGGATGCTGCGTGAGCGTGTGCGGGTCGAGACGGGACTGACCTGCAGCATCGGTGTGGCAGCGACCAAACACGTGGCCAAGATGGCGTCGACCATCAGCAAGCCCGATGGTCTCCTGATCGTGAAAGCGGCGGATACCGCGGCTTTCCTCGCAGCACGTCCGGTACGTGCGCTCTGGGGCGTGGGGCCGAAGTCCGCAGAAGCACTCGAAGGGCGTGGCATCCGCACGGTGGCCGACATCCTGCAGACACCGCGCCCCGTGCTCGACCGCGCGCTCGGTGCCGCGATGGGCGAGCGGATCTGGCATCTGGCACGGGGTATCGATCCGCGGCAGATCCAGACCGACCGGGTGGAGAAGAGCGTCGGGCACGAAGAGACGTTCCACGACGACATCGCCGACCCGCTGATCCTGCGTTCCGAGCTCCGGCGGCTGGCCGACCGCGTGGGAGCGAGGCTACGCGAGAACGGCTGGGAAGCCTCGACGATCTCCCTCAAGCTGCGGTTCGCGGATTTCACCACGATCAGTCGCGCACAGACTCTGCCAGAGCCGACCGCCGTAGGCCAGCGCATCGGCGACGCCGCTCACGATCTTTTCGACGCGCTCGAGCTCCGCATGCCCGTGCGCCTGGTCGGGGTGCGCGCGGAGAAGCTCCGGGCTTTCGGCGGGGGAGCACTCGCGCTGTGGGACGACGACGACGAGTGGCGGCGGGTCGAAGGCGCCCTCGACGACGCGACCGCACGATTCGGCCGCGGCGCCGTGACCCGCGCGACACTCCTCGGGCGTGCGCGCGGCGGCACCGACCTTCCGTCGCATCCGCGCGCCCCGTCGCATCCGCATGACGGGCACCGAACGTAGCCTTGGCGCTGGGCAGGACTGCGCAGGACGACTAGCGTGGACCCATGCCCAATATCGCACTCGAACTCGGCAAGCAGTCGGCGTCTTTCGGCGTGAACAGCGCTTACGGCGAACAGCAGGATGTCGACGGCATCCGTCTCATCCCGGTGGCCATCACGTGGTCCGGCTACGGCGGTGGCTCCGACGACGCCGGCAACGGCGGCGGCGGGGGTGGCGGGTACGCGGTTCCTCTCGGCGCATACGTCCGACGCGGAGGCGACCTCCGGTTCGAGCCGAACATCGTCTCGTTCCTGGCGATCGCCATTCCCTTCGTCTGGGTTGCGGGCCGTTCGCTCAGCCGTGTCATCCGCGCACTCAAGAAGTAACGCCGACCCCGTCACATCCGCTCTTCAGTCGGCGGCAGCCGACGTTTTGCGTGCCGTGGTGGCGGTGCAGGCGCTGAATCCCGTCGTCCTCATCGACGGCCGTAGCGGGTCGGGTAAGACGAGCCTGGCTCGCGCTCTCGTTGCACGTTGGCCGTTGCCGGGCCGAGTGCAGCTGGTGGCACTCGATTCGATCTATCCCGGCTGGGATGCTCTGGCCACAGGCGTCGAGACCGCGCGCGAACTCGTCCTCAACCCGCACGCCCGCGGACTCGTCGGTGTGTGGCAACGATGGGACTGGGATGCCGAGGAGTACGCCGAGGCCCACGCCGTCGACCCGGCCCTCCCGCTGATCGTGGAGGGCGCTGGGCTGCTCACGGCCCAGACCGCGAGGCTCGGCGATGTGCGGGTCTGGCTGGATTCGCCGGCGACGTCGAGAAAGCGCCGCGCCCTCACGCGTGACGGCGAGACGTATCGTCCGCACTGGGATGGCTGGGCGGATCAGGAAGAGCGCCACCTCGAGCTCCACGAGCCGACGCGTCGCGCGACGCACGTCTTCGTCATTCCGTAGCAGTCCCTTCGGCCGCCCTCACGATGCCATCGAGACGGTAGCCCAGCCAGTCGTATATTCCGAAGCGCGGATCGTCATCCTCATGGTCGTCCTCGGTGCGGATGCCGAGCCGAGAGGCCAGGACGAGCCGCAGCGCGGCGAGCGTGCGCATCCAGCATCCGAGGGCATCTCGGTCCAGCGGCACGATCACGGTCTGCAACAGCTCATCGTCGGAGAGCTGGGCGACGTCGGGGGAGGTGCCGTCACGACCCAGACCGGCGAGAACCGTTCCCGCGTCGGAAGAGCGCCGTTCGAGAAGGTCAGACGCGGTCAGGGAGCGGAACTCGCCCGAGGCGTCGGCATCGCCCGGGTACGCGTCGGGAACGAGTCGCGCGATCGCCGGGTCGGACGGACTCGCCCCGACATCGAGGGAGGACTCGTCGAGGAGCTCCACGAACTGAGTGACGAGGCCGGCGAGGTGCGTCGCCTCGATGCTGGTCAGCTCGAGCACGACCGTTCTGTCGTCGTTCATTGCGGCGCTCTCCTGACGGTGGCCCACAGGCCGTAGTCGTGCATGGCCTGTGCGTGCAGTTCCATCTGTTCTCGGGCGCCTTCGGCGACGATGGCATGACCGTCATGATGGACGGCCATCATGAGCTCGGTCGCTCGCGCCGGTGGGAACCCGAAGTACTCGCGGAACACGAAGACGACGTAGCTCATGAGGTTCACGGGATCGTTCCAGACCACGGTCTGCCAGATCGGTGGGCGCTGAGCCTGTTCGACCACGTCGAGGTCACCGCGGGTATCGGGAGCGGCGAGGGCCGTCATGCCCACCCCAGTTCGTGCAGCCGTTCGTCGTCGATGCCGTAGAAATGCGCGATCTCATGGACGAGCGTCGTATGGATCTCGTCGCGAAGCCCGTCTTCGTCGTCGCACACCGCGAGATGCGGCTCGCGGTAGACGACGATGCGATCCGGTAGCTCGCCGAGCCCGTACCGATCGCGCTCGGTCAGCGCGAGTCCGTCATAAAGTCCGAGGAGGTCGAGGCTGCCGTCTTCTGGGCGATCCTCGACGACGAACACGACGTTGTCGATTCCGTCGACCATGTCGTCGGGCAGCCGATCGAGTTCGTCCACCACGAGAGCCTCGAAGGCTACGGCATCCATCTCATACATCGCGATCCCCATCGACGGAGGGGAGAACATGGGGTGAGTAACGGGGCTCGAACCCGCGACATCGGCCACCACAAGGCCGCGCTCTACCAACTGAGCTATACCCACCATGCGCCCATTCGCATGGGCAACCCAGCAATTGTATTACACCCCCGGCGCGTACGACGACACGGTCGATGCAGCGACCGCACGCGCCGCGTCACTCGTGGGGCCCGGCTGCGGCACGAAGACGGCCTGCCGGTAATACGCCAGTTCGCGAATGGATTCCTGAATGTCAGCCAGCGCGCGGTGCCCACCGTCTTTCGCGGGAGCGTGGATATAGGCCCGCGGGTACCAGCGGCGCGAGAGCTCCTTGATGCTGGAGACATCGACGTTGCGATAGTGCAGCCAGCGATCGACGCGGGGCATGTACTTGGCGATGAACATCCGATCCGTGCCGATGGTGTTGCCCGCCAGCGGTGCTTTCCCCTCGAGCGGAATGAAGCGCTGGATGTATTCGAGTACCTGGAACTCGGCATCCGCAGTACTCACGCCGTGGGGGATCTCATCGATCAGCCCCGACTTGCGGTGCATGTTCGTGACGAAGTCGTTCATGTGGGCCAGCGCGGAATCGTCTGGCTTGATGACGACCTGGAAGCCTTCGTGCAGCGGGCGGAGCTCGAAATCCGTCACGATGACCGCGATCTCGACGAGCTCATCGACCTCGAGGTCGAGTCCCGTCATCTCGCAGTCGATCCACACCAGACGGTCGTTCTCGGATGATCCCACCATGGATCCCATCCTAACGAGCGGTATCGCGCGAGTGCCCCCGGATGGATTCGAACCATCGACAAGCGGATTAGAAGGCCGCTGCTCTATCCCCTGAGCTACGGAGGCGGGCCCCTCTACGCTACCGGTCTGGCCGCAGCGTGTCCTCACCCTCTGGTGCCGGTCGGCACCACGGCGTAGCGTCGTGCTATCGGAAGGGGTTCAACGATGAGCATGACCGAGACACACCACGCGCTGTGGGTGGCCGAGGGACCCGTCGGGGTCGTCGGCACGATTCGCAAGAGTGAGGATGGATACACCGTCACGATGGCCGGAGCAGACGCCTCGGCGGGAACGTATCCCACCAGCGAAATCGCGAAGAGCGCCCTGCACGCTCGCATGACGCCCGGCAGTGACTGGCCACGCTTCCGAGAGCACTGATCCGTTAGGAATGGGCAGGACTGGCCGAAGCGTTGGCGATCTCACGGTCGTTCGTGCGGCTCCGTCCCGTCGATCGTGTGCGACGGCGGGTATCGAACAGCGGTAGCGCGATGTGCACGAGCGGCCCGATGGAGGCCGCGAAC
>JAHIOK010000345.1 GCA_018895315.1 Actinomycetota bacterium
CACCGGAGGTGCGAGCTATCTGGGTATCCCCTCGGCTTCTCCCCGTCAGGATGCCGCGAAGAAGCTGGTCTCGTGGCTGCTGGGCCCGGACGCGCAGGCGCTCGTCGTCTCCGGGATCGCCGGCTACCCCGTCGTCTCGCTCGACAAGCTGCCCGCCTCCGTGCAGGCGCAGTTCAAGGACGCGGACATCGCAAACCTCCGCCCTGGGTACTACGCGACCGTCGCCGCCGATCTCAACAAGGCATGGGCTCAGAAGGTCCCGGGCAAGTAATGACCGCACGCTCTGCCGGAGCGGCAGAGACGGGGAGGGGGCGCGTACTGCCGCGCTCCCTCCCCGGCCTGCTGCTGGTCCTCGCTCCCGTCGCGATCATCGCGCTCTTCGTCGGTGTCCCTGTCGTGCTGGCGCTCGGACTCAGCCTCGGCTACACCGGCGGCCTGAACTCCACCGCCGCCCTCATCGGACAGAACGTGCATCATGCCGCCGGGCTCGCGCCGACGCTGGGCGCCTACGCTGACGTGGCAGGGACGCCTGAGTTCTGGTCCGATCTGACCACGACGTTGCTCGTCACCGCCTTCAGTACCCTGATCGTTCTCGTGCTCGCTGCCGGCATCGGCCTCTTTCTGAGGCTGAACGGTGGGTGGTTCGCCCGCGCGCTCTCGGTCATCGCGGTGCTCCCGCTCTTCGTGCCGATCGTGATCGCCTCGTGGGCGCTCCTGACGTTCTACTCCGGCGACGGATTCGTGCGCAGCGTTTTCGCGGTGTTCGGAATGGAAGGCCCCACCTGGGGGTACACCACGGTGGCCGTCGTCATCGGCTCTGTCTGGACTTCGCTGCCGTTCGCCGTGCTCATGGTCGCCTCCGGGATGCAGTCCGTGCCCGATGCGCTCATCGAGGCGGCGAGGGATGCGGGCGCGAGCGTCGCGCGTATCGTGCGCACGATCCTGCTCCCGATGTGCACGGTTCCGCTTCTCATCGCGGGCACCTTCACGGCGATCGGTGTGATCGGCTCCTACACGGTGCCCTACTTCACCGGCCCGAACGCGCCGACGATGCTCGGCGTCACCCTGACGGAATACTTCACCGCATACAACCAGCCGCAGCAGTCCATCGTCATGGCGTTCGTCGTGTTCGCCGCCGCATCCGGTATCGGTGCGGTGTATGTCTGGGCGAACTTCCGAGGCGCTGCACGAGAGGGGGCAACGCGATGAAGCCGGTCGGAATCGTCTTGCGATACGGTGCCACCGCACTGCTCGCCGCTGCCCTGGTGGTGTTCATTCTCGGGCCACTCGTGTGGCTGGCTGCACACGCCTTCGCCGAGAGCTGGACCTTCCCGAGCCTGGTCCCGGACGGCTGGACGCTCCGCTGGTGGGACGCGGTCTTCGCCGATCCGAGCCTCGCCTCGTCCATCCAGAACTCGTTGCTGATCTCACCTATCGTCGTCCTCTGTTCGGCGCTGGTCTGTCTGCCCGCCGCCTACGCCTTCGCGCGGCTCGACTTCGTGGGGCGTCGCAGTGCGCTGGTCGCCCTGTTCGCCGTCAACGCGTTCCCCAAGATGGGCCTGTTCGCGACGCTCGCCTCGCTCTACTACGCACTCGGACTGATGGGCACGGTCGTCGGGGTCGTGATCGCCCAGCTGCTGGGCACGATCGTGTTCATGACATGGATTCCGGCGGCGGCGTTCGCGGCCGTGCCCCGCTCGCTGGAGGAGGCTGCGCGCGATGCCGGGGCTTCCCGCATCCGGGTGTTCTTCTCCGTCACCCTGCGCCTCGCCCTGCCGGGCATTCTGGTCGGCGCCGTCATGGCGTTCCTCGCCGCCTTCGACGAGGCACAGGGCACGTATCTCGTCGGTGCACCGAGCATCCTCACCATGCCGACCGAGATGTACACGCTGGTTCTCAACTACCCGAAGCAGGTCGCCGCCGTGTTCTCGCTGCTGCTCTCCGTCCCCTCGGTGGTTCTGCTCCTCGCCGTGCGGCGCCACGTCCTGGGCGGCCAGCTCGCCGAAAGCTTCCAACTCAAATGAAGGACATTTCCGTGACCAGATCTTCCTTTCCCGCCGGCGGCCTGAGCCTGCTCGGTGTGCGCAAAGAGCTCGGCGGGCGCACGATCATCGATGACCTCGACCTCACGGTCGAACCGGGCGAGCTCGTCTCGCTGCTGGGCCCTTCAGGGTGCGGCAAGACGACGACCCTCCGCATGATCGCGGGCTTCCTGCGTCCTGACGGTGGGCGCATCGTCATGGCGGGCAGCGACGTGACAGCGCTCGGGCCCGAGCGGCGCCCGAGCGCCATGGTGTTCCAGAACTACGCACTCTGGCCGCACATGACGGTCTTCACAAACGTTGCCTTCCCCCTGCGGGTGCGCCGTCGACCCAAGGCGGAGGTCGTGGAGCGCGTTGAGAAGGCGCTCGACCTCGTCAATCTGCTGCACCACCGCGACTCGCGCCCGGCGCGGATCTCGGGCGGGGAGCAGCAGCGCGTCGCCCTCGCGCGCGCCCTGGTGCAAGAGCCGGCAGTCCTGCTGCTCGACGAACCCCTCAGCAATCTCGACGCCAAGCTCCGCGTCCGGGTGCGCGAGGACATCCGCGAGCTCCAGCAGAGGCTCGGGATCACCATGGTCGTCGTGACGCACGATCAAGAAGAGGCCCTGTCGATCTCGGACCGGATCGCGGTCATGAACGCCGGGCGCATCGAACAATTCAGTTCGCCGACGCAGCTCTACGCACGCCCGGCCACCGAGTTCGTGGCGACCTTCATCGGGTCGATCAACCGCTTCGACGGCGCGTTCGACGGCGTCGGCATCGTTCCCGGGCCGGATGTCGTCGGCGTGCGTCCGGAGGAAGTCACCGTTTCGCTCGTGCCGCTGCCTGGGGCGTTGCCTGCTGTTGTCGAGCGGGTCATCCCGCACGGGCACTTCAGCGAGGTGCAGCTTCGACGCTCCGACGTGACCCTGCGTGCCTTCGTGACCGGCGTGGTGCCCGTCGTCGGCGCAGAGGTCTTCGCCGCGATCGACACGGCGATGACTTTCCGTGATGGCCGTCTCGTCGACGCGCGTCAGGTGGTGGCGGCGTGAGGGCCTGCGCGCACCGCGGAGA
This sequence comes from Actinomycetota bacterium, assembly GCA_018895315.1. Classification (GTDB taxonomy): domain Bacteria; phylum Actinomycetota; class Actinomycetes; order Actinomycetales; family Microbacteriaceae; genus Microbacterium. The sequence goes on from JAHIOK010000345.1 coordinate 3,096, forward strand.
CTCAGCAGAGCTGCGCGAGAATACTCTGCCCGCCATACGCTCGGCGATCGAGAAGAGGGCTGACTTCGTCGAAATCGACGTGCGGCTCACCGCGGACGGCGATCCGGTCGTGCTCCACGATCCCACGCTGCAGCGGCTGTGGGAACGGGAGAGCGCTATCGCGCACACCTCCACAGCAGCCCTCGCCGTCTGGGGCGTCCTCGACGCGCGGCCTCCCCTCTTGCGCGACGTGCTGCCGCTGTTCGCCAAGACGGCGAGCGTGCTCGTGATCGACATGGATGACGCGCGGTTCGCTGCGCCTGCCCACCGGGTCGTCGCTGCCAGCGGTATCGCCGTGCAGTGGTGCGGTGACATCGACGCGATGCGCGCGCTGCGCACTCGCGATGCCGATGCCGAACTCTGGCTGCCGTGGAGAGGACCCTGGCTCCCGTCCGTCGCCGAGATCGCCGAGCTGGCGCCGATCACGGTGAACGCGCCATTCGAGACGGTGACCCAAGAGCTCGTCACGACGGTGCACGAGCTGGGTGCCACCGTGACCGTCTGGACCGTCGATGACGAGAGCCGGATGCGGGACGCGATCGCGATGGGTGTCGACACGATCACCACCAACCGGCTCGACCGGCTGCAGCGCATGCTCGCGGAGGTGACGCGATGAGCGGCGTCCGCCCGGTGATCGACTCCGATGAGACCGACGATGCCTTCGCCGTCGCCAGGGAGCTGGCGGAGTGGGCGATCCCGGCAACGCGAACGATCGACCGCGGTGCCATTTCTCAGAAGGAGAACCCCGCTGATCTGGTGACCGACGTCGACACGGCGGTCGAACGGCACGTCCGCCACGTGATCGGTGCGCGTTTCCCTCACCACGCCTTCGTCGGGGAGGAGTTCGGCGGCAGCGCGGTGGCGGGGGTGCCCACGTGGTACCTCGATCCGGTCGACGGCACGACGAACGTCGCCAACGGGATGCCGTGGAGCGCGTTCTCGCTGGCACTTGCCGTCGATGAGCAACCGTTGATCGCAGTCGTCGCCGACCCATGGCGGGGTGAGATCTTCGACGCTCGTCGAGGGCGGGGTGCTCGCCTCGACGGCAGGATGCTGCCGGCGCCCCGCGCGGCATCCTTGGCGGGCAGCGTGGTGAGCACCGAGCTCGCCGGGCACCGGCCTTGGCCGGGCATGCAGCACCTCTGCGAGAACCTCGCCGATCGATACTGCACCGTTCGCGTGATGGGCTCAGGAACGCTCAGCCTCGTCGGGATGGCGGCAGGCCGAGGCGCTGGAGCCGTGGTCGGTCGCTTCGGCGCCGTGGATCACGTCGCGGCTGCGCTCATCGCGCACGAAGCGGGCGCGCACGTGCTGGACGAGGCGGGGCAGCGCAACCTGTTCCCGCGTTCCGGCGGGATGCTCGTGGCAGCGCCTGCCCTCGCTGCGGAGTTGCACGCGCTCTGGTGCGCTGCGCTCGCTGCATCCGCGGGCCGGTCGGACTACGAACGCCAGCGATACTCCGACTCCGGCCTGCCGGGGGTGCCGTAGCGAGGAGCACGGAGGACGCGGCCGCTGTCGGCGAGATGCTCGAGGTAGCGACGCACGGCGACGCGCGATATCCCGAGCACCTGCGCGGCCTCGCTGGCCGAGAGAGGACCTCGGGTGCGGACCGCTCCCGAGACGCGCTCCAGCGTGTCGGCGGCGAGTCCCTTCGGCAACTCGGCGGTGACGGCTGGTCGCAGCGCGCCGAGCAGCGCGTCGATTTCGGCCTGGGTGGCTTCTCCTGTGGCCTGACGCGCGCGTTGGCGGTAGTCGCGGTACTGCTCCATGCGCTCGCGGAAGGTCGCGAAGGTGAAGGGCTTCACGAGGTACTGTGCCACGCCGAGCGCGACCATCTGGCGCACGATGTCGGCGTCGCGCACACCGGTGACGGCGATGACGTCGACATCTGCGGCATGGGCGCGCACGTGACGCAGCACGTCGAGGCCCGTGCCGTCGGGCATCGTCATATCGAGCAGCACGAGGTCGATGCCCGCGGTCGGCCGTCGATCGAGCAGCGCGGAGAGCGCCGCCCGCGCACCGCTGCATTCGCCCGCCACCACGAACCCGTCCAGTCGCTCGATGTACGTGCGGTGCAGCTCGAGGGTCAGAGCTTCATCGTCGACCAGCAGAACCTGGATCATCGGGGTGCCCTCTCCGGGAGCAGGACGCGCATCGTGGTGGGCGCACCGTCGTCGATCGTGACCGATCCGCCGCTGCCGACGGCGATCGAGTGCACCAGGGCAAGCCCGACGCCCCGGCCGTGCGCGTCGGTGGGCTTCGTGGAGAAGCCGTGCTCGAACACCCGTTCACGCAGCTCCGGTGGCACGCCCGCTCCACTGTCGGACACGACGATCCCCAGCATCCCGTCGTCGGCGGACTCCAGCGCTACACGCACCCAGCGCGGTTCGGGCCCGGCGGCGGCGGCATCGAGGGCGTTGTCGATGAGGTTGCCGACCACCGCCACGGCATCCACGGGGGAGAGCGTCGATCGTGGCGCAGCGGGGTCGATCCGGGTCGACCACGCGATGCCCCGTTCCTTCGCCTGTGAGGACTTGCCGAGCAGCAGCGCCCCGACGGTCGGGTCGCCGCCGCGTCGCGCTGCCACCTGGTCGACGAGCTCCTGGCTCTGACGCGATGTCTCGGTGAGGATGTCGATCGCTTCCTGAGTGCGCCCGAGCTCCATCAGAGCGACCGCCGTGTGCATGCGGTTGCCGTGCTCGTGGGTCTGGGCGCGCAGCGCTTCGCCCAGGGTGCGCACCGACTCGTACGAGGCGACGGCATCCCGGATGCTCCCCGCCGGAAGATCGCCCGCGAGTCGGCGGGTCGTGCGTCGGGCCAGTACCGCCGCGGCGAATCCGGCTGCCAGAACGGCGAGGGCGATCGCCCCCGCGAACGGCAGTCGCGGGAGGATGTCGGAGGAGATGCTGCCGACGGTGACGCCC